>CAZWRA010000006.1:0-41186 GCA_964635995.1 uncultured Candidatus Saccharibacteria bacterium | reverse complement strand
TTTGATAAAATTCATTTGTCCTTATCTGGTAATTATCTATCTTTAGAGGTCACTTATGAACTTCTTTATTTTGATTTTCAAGAAAAAATTCGGCCCTTCCAGCGATTGCTAACTGTCTTCGTTCTGGTCCCATCTGCCATAAAACTGGATTTCCGTTTTTAAAAGTTTTAAGTGACTTTCTATCAATATCGGTTATTAAAAGTCCAAGACTTGATGAGTTTTTATCTTTAATGAATCTTGAATAAAAGTTATTTTCTTCAAAATTAATTGGACCGTATTTATCCGCAAGAAAATTGTCTTGTACTTTTTGTTTATTACTTAAACATTCAAGACTATATGCGAATCTAATAGCCTTGCTATCTTTTAATTTATTAAATCTTGCTCTTTCAAGTTCTTGAGCATAAGGCTCATTCATTTTAAAAATAGGATAGTTAAGAGAAGGAATAGATTTTCTAAATTTTTCTAAGGCCTTTGATCTCATAGAAAGGGAATCTTTTTTCTTCTCACTCATTTGAACTAATGTTTCTTTTTGGCCTTTAGGTATAAACATGTCATCCCAACCAAAACCATTAATTCCAATAGGCTATTCGGGAATAGTTCCTTCCATCACTTCTTCCCAAGTATGAACTTCAGTCCCATCATAAATAGCATAAATTATTCTTCCAACTGCAGATCTATCCCTATCTTTTAACCAAACCTTACAAATCATATTTCTCATTTCAATTTCAGAACAGAAATCGTTAACATAAGTTCCGGGTCTTCCCCCTAATCCCTTTAGCTCTAATGAAACATCTTCAACCAGAATAGGATTATAGTTATTTTTCTCCCATGCTGACTTTGCTTTAGCTTCAACTACCTTATAAGGATTAACAGATTGTATTTCTTCAATACTTAAATCCTTTCCAATTACTGTAAAGTTTTTTAGAATCCGTTCAATCTCTTGTAGCTTACCCTTATTTCCTGTAGCAACTTCTAAAATATTTAACTTATTATTCTTACTTAATTCAACAGAGTTAATAACATCAGGTATAGGCTGATATAAATTACGTGGCATTTAGTTGGGTCAATAACTTTTAAGATATAATTGAATATTAATAAGAAAGGTTATTAATAGCAAGAATGGAGAAAAAAGAGAAATTTATAAAAAAAATAAGTGAAATTTTTAGTGTTAATTCTGGAGATGTTTTAACAGCTCTAAATTCAAAACCTTTTAAAAGCTTTTGGATAAATATAAATCATTATAAAGAAGAAGTAGTTTTATCTGAATTAAAAGAGCAGGGTTTTGAAATAAAAAAATCTGAAATCCCTAAAATGTTTGTAATGTTAAATAAGCAGGATGAAATATCTAAAACTGAAGCCTTTATAGAAAATAAGATTTACATTCAACATTTATCTAGTTCAATTCCAGTTCAAATTTTAGATCCTAAAGCTAATGAAAATATTTTAGATTTAAGCGCTGCTCCAGGAAGTAAGACAAGTTTAATGAATATTTACGCATTGAATAAGGCTAACATTACTGCAGTAGAGGTAAACAAAAATCGATTCTTCAGATTAAAACAAACCTTACTTGACTATAAAATTGAAAATGTAAATTGTTTACTTGCAGATGGAAAGACTTTAGTAAAAAGAAATCCAGAATTTAAGGACTATTTTGATAAAGTTTTAGTAGATGCCCCTTGTTCAAATGAAGCTGGTATTTGTTTAACAGATGAATTATCTTTTAATTTCTGGAATCCAGGTAAAGGAAAATCATTAAGTGGTCTTCAAAAAAGTTTATTGGCTTCAGGTTTTGAAATGCTTAAGCCTAATGGAAAGTTAGTTTATTCAACTTGTACTTTTAGTGTTGAAGAAAATGAGATGGTTATTGATTGGCTATTAAAAAAATTCGAAAATGCTAAGCTCGAAAAGATAGAACTATCGAAAGAGATTCCGTTTATTGATGGGAAAATAGATTGGAGAAGAAAACAATTTCACTCCACATTACTTAATACAAAAAGAATTCTTCCTAATGAATATTTTGAAGGATTTTATGTAGCGTTAATTACAAAATTATCGGAGCGGCGAGACTCCCTGCCTGCCGGCAGGCAGGGAACTCACTTTATTGTTAAATAGAGGAGTTCTATTATTGTTAATCTATACAAAGTGCTTAAAATTATCGAACTAAAGTTACCGAACTTGAACGAATTCTATCAAGAATTAGAGATTCTTCACACTATTCTGTATAAACGGGAAGAAAACGTAAATGTTTATATAAAGAGATTCTTTAATAGCTTCTTCATGCTTTATATTAATAAGACTTAATACTCAAACTAAGACTTATAAACTTATTGATATAATCTAAAAATGGAAAAACACTAAGAAAAATCATTTCAATTCTAAAAGCTATTTACAAGGCTTCTCGGACGATAAAGGATTGATAAGGCGTGTAGATTTAAAGCTTTTTAAAGAGAGAGAAATTATAGGTGGATTAAGGGAATATCAAAAATTTGGCTGGAAAAAGAATTTATACTTGCAAGGATTTGAAGATGTACTGGAAAACTTTGATGATAAATATTCGAAAGTTATTGAAAAGCTTGAGAATATCATTTTTAAAGATAAGTTAATGAAGCTGGAGGGAGAGGATGTAGGTTTTTTAGCTCAGTTCGTTCTTTTGCAAATGCAAAGAACTCATTCATCTAAGGCAAAGGTAAAAGAAAATATTGAGCTACTAAAAAAGGATAACTACATATATAAAAATGTACCGACTCTTAGAGACATGTATGATGCTACCGTATTTAATCCAGATCTGATGCAATGGGAAAGCGCACCACACATAGTTAATAAGTTAGTTCAAGATATACTTAAATTTAGATGGCGTTTTGTATATACAAAAGTAGATTCGTTCATTACAAGTGACAATGTCCTTGGTTTAATTGCTGGTGAACTTTAGGGTAATGAAAAGGTTTGGGTATTGGATCTAAACACACCCTTAAATTCTTCCCTCTTACGAAAAGAATATGCCTTCATATTGACTGGAGAGAACGAGAGGACAAAGATTTTAGTAAGGGAATTCCATTTGTTCCAATATCCTCAGAATTCGTAGACTTTATAAATGGTGTTGTTGCAGTATGTGCCAAAGAATATATTTATGGTGAAGATGAAGAAGTTCTTAAAAAAGCCTCACGAATGCTCAAGAACATATTTCTTTCAGTAAAAAGAAGCTTAAAGAATTAGCAAAAAGTATAACAGGAATAATTATTACTATACATCCTGTACTCTTTCCATTTAGAAGCTTAAAATGCTTTTTCTTAATACCACCCCTTCTAACTTTGTTTAATTTCCTCATAGCCTTTGTGTGTCCGGTATACTTTTTAAAAGACCTTGATGCTGAGAATTTCCTCATTGTTTTGAAATAACTTCATAAATAAGTTTTATGTCATCTCTTAGACTTTTTAATGCTTCATTTTTCTCTTTATCGTCATATAAGTCTTTCCCATCTGTATAGATGCTATTAAAGAAAAGTATTGAATGAATTTGTCCAGAGTTTAGGTAGACCTTAATTCCAATTTCTAAAAATAATTGATTTTCTTTTTCACTTGTAGTTCTAAATGCTTCAATTGAATTAACTGCTCCCTTTCTAAATATATGATTCATTCTATAGCTATCTCTAATCAAGATAAATTCCTTCTCCTGTATGACTGCTCACTTTTAAAGATTTAAAAACTATTCTTTTGTTAAACTCGAATAATGATCGTCTAACATCTTTTTAATTGCTTTAAGACCATCACTTACTTCTATATATTTGTCTACACATTCGAAAATTTCTGCTCTTGAGATTCTTTTTTTATTTAGGTTAAATAATCCTGAAGCTGAAAAGAATCCTCTCGAATCAATACCCATATTTTCATAATAATGACTTACTGATCTTGCTACGAATGAAAGGAGGAACTTTTGAGACTCTTCAAAGTATGCATCATGATTTTCTACATAATCTTTTAACCCATCAATATCTGTTTGATTTATTCCAATGACTTTACTCAGTCGTATATAAATTTCATTTTTTAAGTCTTTAGGAAGAATTTTAAAAAGCTTTTCGTTATTTTCATAGACTTCAAATGAGGTATATGAAGGTGATTCATCAAGCATTTCAACAATTAGGCCAATTTTATTATGATATTTTTGTAAATCATTGAGGCTCATAAAAAAAGAATAATCTAAAATTGTTTAAAAATAAACACGTTGTTCTATAATTGCGTACTTAGAATTCTTCAATGATAAGGCGAAAAATAATTAATATACATTCAAACTATGAAGGCTTTTCTTTTTTTATCAGAGATATATAACGGATTGCAAGGTGAAATATTAGAGGAAGTAGTATTGGATTTCTCAAAAGTGAATTGGATTGATGCACATATGAATGCGCCATTCGCCGGTATATTGAATTTGCTTATGAATAAATCATTACTTACATTTAGATTGGAAAACCTTGAAGAAAAAGTTCGAAGTATTCTTTTAAAAAATGGTTTCCTTATTTATATTAATGGAGGGACCCCAGAAAGAGATACATACAATACCACAATCCCATTCAAGATCTATAAACCTCAAGAATTAAAACTATTTTCAAAACATGTAGATGAACAAGTTATTTGTCATAGAAGTTTCCCGAATAACATTAAAGGCTTAGATGAGATTATCTTAGGATCAACGGCAGAAATATTCGATAATGCTGTAGTTCATTCTGAAAGTAATGAGGGAGTGTTCGTCTGTGGACATTTATATCCCAATAAAACAAGTTTTGATTATATAATTACTGATACTGGAATAGGATTTAAGAATAATATACTGAAAAGGAGAGGACTAAATTTTAAGTCAGATTGTGACTATATTGATTGGGCGATTCGAGATAACAATTCGACAAAGAAGCCTGATGATATTTCCAGTGGATTAGGTCTGAAGCGAATCATTGATAGTTTTAATGAGATTAATTGAGAACTCACAATTATTTCGAATAAAGGCTTTGTGAAGATCAACAAAGGAAAGATTTCCAATCGAAAAGAGATGATATACGATTTCCCAGGTTCAGCACTACATATTAAGCTCCCCCCTATCAATGTGTAATAATAATCTGTTAAAATTAATGTATGAAAAGCATAATTCTTACTAAAGCTGTAAATACCCCATATTTAGTAGGTTCAGGAGATGGAGCTACAATTTATAAGATACTGAAAAGAGAGTTGAAAGGTAATGAAAATATCTATGTTTCGTTAAAAGGTGTTAAATCTTTAGCCTCAGCATTCCTCAATCCATCAATCGGAAGGTTATTGAAGTCATATGAGAAAGAATTATTAGAAAAAAGAATAATTTTTCAAGATGCTTCCGAGACTCATAGAATCTTAATTTCGAGGGTTCTGAAGACAGCCAGTGAGTTCTATAATAACAGGAATGAATATGAGGATAGGATGAAAGCTTACTATGGCAATAATTCATAAGAAATTAGGCGACTTAAAACACTTCAAAGGCATTTTCTATGATACTAATATTTGGATATATTTATATGGGATTTACCCTGGAGAGAAGTATAACGAAAATGTTTCCAAAGTCCACAAGCAAATTTTAGATTATGGAAATAATATTTACTATAACAATCTTGTTATTTCTGAATTTATTAACAGGAATATACATTTTGCCTTAAAAGAATATAACCTGAGTAAAGGGACAGATATAAAAATAAAAGATTTTCGGCATACTCCTGAATTTGCAAAAGACTTTGGAGATATAGGTAGGATTGTTAAAGATGAAATCATAAGAAACTCGAAATACTTAAATAAGAACTGGGAAAATGATCATTTTGTAGATGCATTAGATTTAATGAAAAATGGTTATATCGACATTAATGATGTTTTTATTATGAATGAATGTATTTCAAAAAATATCCTTCTATTCACCTTAGATCGTGATTTAAAAGAATATCCTTTAAATTATTTAAACATTCTTACGTGTTGAATCTACAAATTTAGTACGTATGAATATATTATAGTAAATAAAATATTGATAGTTATAGAATCAAATAATAATGACCAAAAGTGATTGGCTCAAATGGAAAATTCAGTTTTTAAACTCAGATTATGGTTCTGTTAGAGAGTTCTTTAGACAAGAAGTAGGCAAGTTTGAGGATAGTTTATTTGAAAGAGGTGACTACATAAGGAATACTTCATGTTGGAGAGAAGAAAAAAATACGATTTTTGAGACTAAAGTGTGCGAGGTTAAAGAAGTACTTAAGAAAAGCTATGAAATTGACGTAGAAAGCCTTTTAGAAACAAAAAAGAAGGTAATAGATTATATTTTTGAAGAAATGCCTAAAACAAACTCTGTAAGAGACATCAGAATAATGTGGGAAATCATTAAGACAGAACTTGGAGAACCAACTACAGTAAGAGAAGAAAGAAATGTAAATAAACAGGATGACGATAACTTCAATTTATTCTTGAAAATTCTTCATTCTTCTGTAAAAGAGTAAGTTTAGGTATAATCCATTAATTAACAGCGTTACGACTCCGCCTTTTCAACGCTGTTAGGGCGGAGTTTTATATATGAACACTTCTAACCTTTCTAAAAAGTTTTTCTTAGAAATTTATGAAAAACTTAATGACGAAATTAAATATATACTCTTCATACCTGAGCAGTTCTATACTCTACATAATAGGATGGAGAGAGTTATAGATGAATTTCAAGATAAGAAGTCAGAGTACTTTAATCAGCTTTGTTCAAGATATACCGAAAGGATGAGAGTATTAAATACACTTTTACCTATCTCTTCAGTAATAGAATACAAACCCCAAAACTATGCAATCGTAGCCGACAAGATTGATGATTTTGATAAAGATAAAGTATTTAGAGAATTGAATAAATATGAGAGTGATAACTATTTTGTATCGTTCAATCCTTTAAGAATTTTGAAGCAATTAGTAGAAAAGGATGTGTTTAATGATGTTATTGAAGAACTTAATATTACATATCGTAATAACTATACTGTCATGCTTTTACCTTTAAACGAAGAGGCAAGAAGTATTCATAAGGAAGCAATAGAAGAATACGAAGGACTACAAATTCATGAAAATGGATTAGTCAAGAACAATAAAGGAGTTCAAGTTTCTATGAATGGAACACATATTGCGTTATTGTTAGATATTACACAAAGCCATAAGGAGTTAGATGAGAACCAAAAGCCCAAATCGTTTATTTATAAAGAAAACAGGTATATGAGTTCTAACTTAAGAGACTTATATCAAAATATTAATAATAGAATTAAAGTTTTAGGTTTCAAGATCTCAAAAACAAGAGATAAACAGGAGTATAGACTTATTCCCTTAAGCAGTTAATTAACTGTTTAACGTACTGCTAAGTACTATGCCAATATCAAGCATTCATAAATTAAAGAATGCTTGTAAAGTTAAAGAAGAAAATAATCACGATTCAAGAAGCAAGAAAGCTTTTGGGAGCTGTTGCTAACGAATTGTCTGATTCACAGGTCATATCTTTAATTAATGAATTAGATGCACTTGCAAGGATCCTGTTAGAGCATCATAATATATTAATTGTTAAGTAGTTTTACTTAAAGGCAGATAAATCCAGAACATTGTATAATGTGTTAGAGTAATCTTTTGTACTACTGGAAGTACTGCTTTTAAGGTTACTCTTTTTTATGGCCAAGAAAAAAATAAAGGCTATTGGATATGTCAGAGTTTCTTCAATCTCCCAGAAAAATGAAGGACAAAGCTTAGAGGTTCAAGAGATAGAACTTGAGAAATTATTTCTAAGAAAAGGAATAGCAAGAGATGAAATCATTATTTTAAATGAAGGACATGCTTCTGCGAGGAGTGTTGAGCATAGAGATATGTTCAGGGAAGCAGTTGATCTTGCAATTGAGAATGACGCTGAATATTTTGGAGTTTATGACTTCAGTAGATTCACAAGGAATGTTGAGGAGTCTTTGAGTTATTTCAAGCTCTTGCATAGGTATAGAATTAAATTAACTTCATGCTCTCAAGAAATTGATGATACTCCAGAAGGTTTTCTTATGTACGTAATTCAATCAGGAATGAACGAATACTACTCAGTTAAACTATCACATGATGTAAAGAAGGCACATAAACATTTGAGAGAAAAAGGGATCTATCCGGGGAAAGCGCCGTTTGGGTATGAAAACTTTAGAAATGAAAATAAACAAGCTCGGATTAGACTCAATGAAGAACTGGGTAATTTAATTGCACAAGCATTCAAGAGGTATGCTTATGGGGAATTGAATAGTCTAAATGAAGTTGCTGAGTTTTTCTATATGAAAGGAGTTACTTCTGCAAGTGGTAAGAAATTCAATAAACAGGCTATGAGCCGTATGTTTAACCAATCTTTCTACTACGGATACTTTAAGAATGGAGAAGAGCTTGTAAAACATGTTTACCCGTCAATAATAGATAAAGAACTTTTTAACAAGGTTCAAGTGAAATTGACCGGAAAGAAAGTTCAGAGCGATGTATATAAAAAGGAGAATGAAGACTTTCCTTTAAGATCTGTTTGTTATTGTGAAGAATGCGTGGCAAAGATATACGGCGCTCCATCAAGAGGCAGTGGAGGGGTTTACAAGTATTATTGGTGTAAAAAAAAGGATGCAATAGGTCTATTGTAAATCAAGATTTGCATAAACTTTTTATAGAAGAGCTTCAAACCTTAAGAGTTTCTCCAAAGGTGCTGAGGCTCTTTGAAGTTATATTAGAGAGAAACTATAAATCAGCAATAAAAGATAAGGCTAAGGATATTGAAAAGCTTGAAGAAAGGATAAAAGGCTTAAAGAAGAATGCTGAGAATATTGAAAAGAGTTTAATAGAATTTCGGTCACACGAAAGGTTAAAGCAGAGCATGTTAAAACAATACGATGAGCTTCACGAACAGATATTAGATTTAGAAAGGAAAGAATCAAAAGCAAAAGATGGTATAGAAAATTACGAACCTTTATTTAAGGAGTGTAAGGCTAACTTAGAAAATCCTTGTGAGACTTGGGAATCACTCGACATAAAAGGTAAAACGCGTTATCAAAAATGGCTATTCCCTGAAGGGATTACTTACGACTATAAATCAGGTTTACGAACCAAATCAATTTGTAGAACTTACAGTCTTTTTCAGGCATTTGGAGATGATGTGTCACAGAAAATCGGAGCGGCGAGACTCGAACTCACGACCTCTCGCTCCCAAAGCGAGCGTTCTAGCCAACTGAACTACGCTCCGATTAACTTGAAAACTGCTTAGGAATTTTACCACAGACCACTATTTCCTACTATCATTTAGGATCTGGTGGATACTTCTATATCCATCATTATATTCAAATCCATTAAGACCATCGAGAAGAGTATCTTTACCGGCCTGAAACATATCTAAGGCAGTATACTGCTCACTTAAAAGATCAGGCATATTTTTAGGACTTTCATTTCATTTTTTATAATAAGGATCAGAAGAATTGGAATTATCGAAACTCAAGAAGCCTAAAGTAATTATTAGACTGAGAAGTGTCAGTAATAAAGAAGCTAAATAGATAAATAATAGAACTTTTTTATCTTTAAAGTGATCAAAAAAAATAGTTAAACCAAAGACAAAAAATGGAAATAGTACTATAAAAAATCTATTTCCTAAGCTATATCCTGCCTACCAGTTATTCCAAAATGAATATAAAGTAAGAACTAAAATACATGATGTTAGTGAAAAGATAGATAAGTATTTAATAATATTCTTCTTTTTTTTAGACCTATGATTAATCCGATTATGCTAATAATAGTCAAGGGAGACCAGAGAAATAATCCTCTTATTGGATGGAAAAGAATATTAAACATTGAAAAGTATTCAAGTGAAAAGGTTGGATCATCAGCGAAAATTGAAAGGCCTGTATTCAATATATTGCCATAAGCAAAATATGAGAATATAAACATTGGAATAATTCCTAAGAAAAATCCAATTATTAATTTCTTTAATAATTCTTTATTTGCTTTAAGAAGATACAGACCTATAGAAAGGGTGACAAAAATAATAATTGCATCAATTCTTACATTTACTGCGAGAGCTAAAATAAATCCTGAAATGTACCAGTATTTATTTTCAGAAGAATTTTTTATAGCTTCATTTAAATTAGATTTGGTATTTAATTTTAAAATCTTATTTATTATTAGATAAAGTCCAAAAGTAATTAAAAAGATTTCTGGAATATGTGAACTGCTTGGATCTGTAAAGGTATAGTAAAAAAGATATTGTGAGAAAAATAATGCTAAAACTGATATTAAAACATAATTACTGTTAAAGAATTTTTCTAAAATCTTAAGTATTAATACACATGTCATTAATGAGAGTGAGACTGTCGCTATTAAAACACCAAGTCCTTCAGAAAAAGTTATTCCATAGCTTTCTTTATATGAAGAATTTAAATCAGAGAAAAAAGATAATCCTCCAACAATCTCAGAAGTTAGTATAAAAGGAGACCAGAGAAGAGCAGTTCCATGAAAATAAAAAGGTGCATATTGTTCATCCCATACGTGACCATAAACCCAATTAGAATATTTAGCAAATTGTTCGGGATTGTCTGTTGTTATAGATTGCTCATTCTTAACCGTACTATATAAACCGAAGTATCCAAATCCATCTCAGATTACTCAGGACGACCAAAGATAATAAAGAGACAGAAGAATGAAATTATTAGTAATATAAGACCTTTATGTTTCAATAAGGAAAATTTGTTACATTTTAAGAAGCTCTAGTCCTTCAATACCTTCGAAATGTTCTTTCTTATCAGTAAGTAACTCTAAAGAGTTTGCAACTGCAGCTCCTGCAATTAATGAAGTAGCGAAATTTACTTCTTTTTCTCGAATAATTTTAGCTGCTGCACTAGCTATTTTTTCGTTTACAGGTATAACCTCAAAATATTTATGCATAAAATCAATAACCTCATTTTCTAGATTAGGATCTTGGAAAGTTTTACTAGCTAAAATCTCAGCATAAGTAGAAGCAACTATCTGCATTTTGTATGCTTCATAAGCCATAGGAAGCATTCCTTTTCCAGTTTTTAAATATTCAATTATTATTCCAATATCAACAAGAATAGTTTTTTTCATACGTATATTTGAGGTTAATAAATTATTGTAGAGGTTTTAATGCATTCTTAGTAAATTCTCCCTCATTTTTATTATCTCGGTTCCATTCGCTAAATGAATCCATTGAATCACTATGACTTTCATTCATTTCAACATCTTCAGATTTTACTTCTTTTTTAGGCTCAGGTTTGGATTCAACTTCATCTTTTTTTTCTTCAACAATAGGTTTAGGAGCAGGAGCTTCTTGTTTCTTAGTTTCTTTAGGAGTTAATGTCTCAGCTACCTTTTGCACTACTGTTTTTTTTGGAGCTTCCTTTTTCTCCTCTTTTTTTGCCTTGGTTTCATCTTCATCTTCAATCTTTAGTGTTTCAAGAATATCTACTTTTATAATTCTATATTTAGGCTTATTGTACGAAGTTAATGTAACTTCTCCGAATTCATCTACTAGTGCAAAGATATCTCCTGTTTTATTTTTTACTTCTGTTAATGAGGCAATAATTTTGCCGTCCTTTCGTTTGTGCATTCGGCTAAGCTAATTAATAAAATTATAGCTAAATTGTACATAAAGTCAATAACCTTTTCTCTTATTATCAAAACGCTCATAGGCGTTCGTAACTATGTACATAGGAGAAATCAGAAAGTCTAAAGAGTGTGACCATCTGACTGCAAATCCAGGGAACTTCATTTTAAATTTGGAAAGCCCAATCCAAGGATGATTCGGTCTATTTTCTGGAGCGATTCCCCAGAAATTTAAATATTCAATTCCTCTTCTTTTGGCTTCTCTAATTGCCTCCCAGATAACTCTATAAGGGCCTGGTATTGATTTGTATTCTGAAAGGGAAGCACCGTAATGATAAGAGGTCTGATTGGCGAAATGAATAAATACTCCGCCAGCAATACTTTTCGAATCTTTTTTTACTAGAACTAGAGTAGCCCTATTATCTCTAGCGAATTCTTCAAATTCCTTTGTTATATAGTCAAGGCTATATGCATTCCAATCTTGTCTCTTAACAGTGTCCTTAAGTATTTCGTAAAACTCAGGTATTTTGTTTAGGTCATTTGTAATCTCTACTTCAAGATTAAGGCCTTCTTCACCAGTAGATAATGATTTTCTAATTTCATATCTATTTTTCTTTTTTGCTGCTTTTAAAATTTCTTCTTCTTCAGGCCTAACATCTAAAACCCAAGCATCTAGTGCATCTACGTCGTGCATTGGATTAAGTCTGCCACCTAAAGATGTATATATTTTTTCTTCTTCAGAGCCAACTTCTATTAAAGGGCTTAGCCTGATAAACCAAAGACCTTTAGATTTTGCGAATTGCTTTAAATTATTTAAAGTAAATTCTACTAAACTTCTATTATTCCAATCTAAGACAGGACCATTTCGTATGTATAAATATTTTCCTCGTTTAGCATTTATTACTACAGCTCCAGCTAATGCCTTTATTTCATTATTTTCAATTACTGCAAAAGGGAATGCTTCGTTACCTAAAGCTTTCTGAAAATCAATCCATTCATAAGCTTGAATAAAGGTTGATCTTGGAACTCCTGTACTTGCTCTTGGAAAAGATTCCATAAATTCATTCCATTTTGCTTTATCTTGGAGGGTAGTAAGTTCCATTACATTTGATCACTAACAATTGCTTGGAGTACGAGCGGACTTAATCTTCCTTCTAATAAAACGACATCATTTGGTTTCGCCTTTTCTCTGAACTTGTATATCATATCATCAGCTGTTCTAACTTTAATAATTTCTACATTCAAATTTTCTTCTTCAAATGTTTTGTAAAGTAGAGAATCAGATGTAATGAGAATATCTATATCCTTTCTAATCTTATTCATTAAATCTTTGTAAATTGTTTTCTTTTCTCTACCTAGCTCTAAAATTCCTTTTGTAATTACTATTCTTTTAGCATTTTTATCCATTGGAATTTCATTCATAAATTCAACTGCAGCTATAAAGCCTTTATATGAAGAGCTGTATGAATCATTAATTATGATTGTATTATTATCTCCTGTATCTATACTTAATCGTGGTAATTCAATCTTTGTTTTTTCTAAAGCATTTACTACTTCACTAATTGTCATGTCTAACTTAGTTGCAGTGGCAATAACCTCTAAAACATTATTGACAAGGTGTTTTCCAAAATTAACAAGTCTGATTTTACTTTCTTCATTATTATCTTTAATTGTAAATGAAACTGATCCATTATTTGCTTTAACATTTGTAGCTTTAATGTACTTTCTTTTTGGACTTTCAATTTTATTTAGTTTTAAGAAATTTCCCTTATCACTAGAAACTAAAATAATAAAATTTTCTAACTTATCTGCAATTTCTCTACATGCTTCATTATCTCCATTTAAAACGGCTAAGCCGTTTGTCCTCATATATCTTACAATTTCAGATTTACCTTCAGCTAATTCTTTTCTCCCTCCAAATATTCCAATATGTTGAGTATCAATATCAGTAATAAGACTTATATCGGGAGTAAAAGAATTAACAATTTTTTTAATTTCTCCTCGTTTATATGCCCCCATTTCAGCTATGAAAATTTCTGTATCATCTTGAATTTCAGACATTATTGCTAATGAAACACCAATATCAGTATTGTAATTTTCAGGGGTTTTAGCTACTTTATATTTTGTTTTTAATACTTCATAGAGTAATTCTTTTGTCGTAGTTTTTCCTTGACTTCCAGTTATTCCTATAAGAGTAACTTGATTTCTTATTGAATTAAATTTCTTTTTTGCCTTATTAATTATCATCCACCTTCTAATATATGAAAGAGGCCACGTAAGAATAACTCCGAAAGGAGTAATTAAAGGACTAGCTAAATCAAGAAATAAACCTAGAAGTGTTAATAAACCAATTAAAATAAAGATATCTGGATAAACAAAAATTATCTGACTTCCGAAAAAATTATTAAAATATTCTAATACTGTGTACTGATCTATACTTGTTCGATCTAAAAGGGCAAAGGGAATTGAGAGTAGTAAAGGTAAGAGAATTGAGATAACAATTAGGAAAAGCATTATTAAAATATTCCTTATGTTTTTTAAAGACGGTTTAATTAGCTTTTTTGTAAAGATATCAGAAACGAAATCGAAACTTTCAAAAACCCAAACAATGTAGCTAGTTACAATAGCTATTAATACTAGAAAAGGAGCTTCAAATATAAGAGTAACAGTTGCGAAAAGAATGAATTTTAGTCCAACATTATAGTAATTTCTGTTTTGCTCCTCCTGATCCCATCTAATATGAGTCCAGAATCTATCCCATCTATATTCTTTGATCTGCCAATAATAAAGATCCCATAAGTATTTCTTAACTAAAACTATTAGTACAGGAATCCAAAAAATTGTTACGAGAGCGAATAATTCAATCATAGATTTTTAATAATTTCTAATGCTACTACTTTAGGATTTTTTAAAGGGAGGCCATGGGTGCCTTTCAATTTAATAAGCTTTGATCCTCTTATGCCTCCATTAAGTTTCTCACCCATCCAAAGAGGAGTTACTTTATCTTCAGTTCCCCATATTATTATTGTCGGAATAGTAATTTTTTTCAACTTTTCATCATAATTCTCCTCATTAAAAATCTTAAAGCTCTCTCTTAAGTTTCCAGAGGTTTTCTCATAATCAGCTTCCCTAATTACGTATTTGTATAAAATTTTTCTAATAGGCTTTCCTAATGAGGTATTTAAAACTGGCGAAAGCAGAGTAGATCCTGACTTGAAAAGAGCTTTTTTTACTGAATTTCTAGGTTTTATTCCATTTGAATCAATAAGCACTATTTTTTTTGGCGTTAGAATTCCATTCGTTACTCCTTCTAATATAATTTTTCCTCCAAATGAGTGTCCTACTAATACATAATTTATAAATCCACTTTGAACAATGAGTGCATTTGCCCACTTAGAGAAACGCTCCATATTCCAAGGTTCCATCATAGCCGGAGTATTTCCATGGCCAGGCATTTCTAAAATTAAAGTTTTATGTCCTTCTTTTTCCAGTTCTTTAGATAGTGCTTCAAGGCTTTTAGAAGAGCCTCTCCAACCATGCAGAAGCACAAAATTTACACTCTCTTTACCCATAAACATTGTTTTATATGTATATACAGACTATACTAGATTAGAGTAAAAACTTAAAATGGATCAAGAATTTTTACTAAAAGCAGTTTTAATAGTTTCCATCAGTTTATCAATACTGGTATTCACTTTTTTTGTTATCAGAGTGTTAATTTCTCTAAAAAAACTCATTGATGAAACTACTGTTATAGTAACTGATGCTTCAGAAGTGACCAGTACAGTAGCTGATGGAGTAAGATCAGTTAAGAAAAATATTGGAAGAGGAAATCTAGTAGCAGGAATATTCTCAGTTCTGATGAATATGGGATTGCTTGGCCAGATTAAAGATTGGCTTAAGAAAAGAAATAATAAAGAGTCAAAAGTTGAAGAAGAGGCAGTTTAAAATTAAAAAGAAGCCAAGTAGGCGTTGCAGATTTGGCGGTTTTCCTATATAATAAGTGAAGAATTTATTTAGAAAATATGGCAAGTAAAAAATCACGATTTGCTCAGGATAAAGATGCAAAGACTCAAATCGTTAAAGAATACGGAACACACGAAGGAGATACAGGTTCTCCAATGGTTCAAATTGCTTTAATGACACAGAGAATCAACTATCTTGCTGACCACCTAAAGTCAAATAAGAAAGACAACCACTCTAGAAGAGGACTTTTAAAGCTTGTAGGTGCAAGAAGAAGAATGATTAAGTATCTTGAGAAAACTGAGGCAGACAAAGATAAAGTAAAGAAGTTTCTGTCAAAGATAGGAATGTAATCCAAATTTATACAAGAATTTAAACCCTGAACCAAAAGGTTCAGGGTTTTGTCTATAATAAGAGTACGTGAAATTAACTAATCCTTTTAAAAAAAGAAAGAAAGATCTACCTGATATAAGATTTCATCAAGGTTCGTACAGACATTTAAGAGAAAAACCTCCCAGAAACAACAAAAATATTGCTGTTGTAAGAAAAGAAAGTTTTAGTTTTAAAAAACTATTCGGGAAATATAAATTCAGAGTGTCATCATTACTTTTATTACCCCTTATTACACTTTTTGGAAGCATTGCTTATTTAGTTTTTTTTAGTGATTTCTTTCTTGTAAAAGATATTGTAATCGAAATTGGTATTGAAGAGAGGGAATCTGAAAGATTAAGAAATGCTTTAATTAACAAAAATAGTTTATTTCTTTCTGTTTACTCAATTGAAAATATTATTCACGATACAGTTCAATATACAAAAAGTACCTATGTTAGAAAGATCTATCCAAATAAAATAGAAATTAAAATAGAAGCGCAAACTCCCGATGTTTATTACTTAGATTTCCAAAAATATGCTCTTTTAGATACAAATCTTGAAGTTATTGAATTAGGTTCAATTCCTACTCCAATAGATGTAACAGAAGTTCAAAGACAATTATTAGAAGGGGAGCTGACAGTTGATTCTGATTATATACAAAGAAGATACATTGAGAACTTAGAGGAAGAAGAGATTGCAGATTTTGATTGGAAAGAAGTTTTGTTAGAAGAGAAAGAGTCAATATTAAATGAAATTACAATAGAAACAGAGCAGATTATTAATGAATATTTTGCTTCAAGATCAGGATTTCTAACAGATAATTTAGGTGAGTATCCCATAATAAAGTTTTATGAATATTCTTTTGAAGAGAGTTTGGATTCAAAGTTAGAGGAGATAACTCTTTCTAAAGAAGTTATTAATGAAATAAAAGCAACATTAACAGATGTTGTTATTGAAGATATTAGGTGGAAGAACCCAATCAGGCTTGAGATAAAAGTATCTGGAGGAAAAACACTGATATTTGGTGGAATTAATAAAACTGAAATTGAAGAACAGATTAAGAGATTTGTAGCTATTTCAAAAACAGATAAATTCTCTCAATTTTCAATTTTTGATTTTAGAACTGAAAATTTCACTGGGAGAAATTAGTAATGCCTGATAGAATAATATTGCTTTAAGGATTGTTTGATTGTAAACTTTAGTCAATTACTTTATATGAACAACTAATTCGATATGTCTAACATAATTACAGCGATTGATATAGGATCCCATAAGGTTAGTGCAGTAGTGACTGTAGTAGACGATAGTGGGAAAGCTAAAGTAATAGGAGAAGCTTCACACCCATCTTATGGCATTAAAAAGGGCGAGATCACAGGTATTGAAGAGGCAATAAACTCAATAGCATCAGCATTAAATGGAGCAGAACGTATGGCTGGATTAACAGTCTCTTCTGCATATGTTTCTATTAACGGAAAAAATATTGTTTCAAATAATAATAAAGGAGTTGTAGCAATTTCAGACTCTGAAATTTTAGAAGATGACGTTTTAAGATCACTAGAACAAGCGAAAACAGTAGCAATTCCTCAGGCAAGAGAAATTATTCATTTAATTCCAAGAGAATTTATTGTTGATCAACAATCAGGAATAAAAAATCCTGTCGGAATGACTGGAACTAGATTAGAAGTAGATGCGCATATTATCTCAGCTCCTTCAACTGCTATTCATAATATTGAAAGATGTGTTCAGAGTATTGGACTTAAAATAGATGATATAGTTTTTAGCGGATGGGCTTCTTCGCATTCTGTTTTAACTCCAACGGAAAAAGAACTTGGAGTTTTACTTCTTGATATTGGAGGAGGAACAACTACTATTACAACATTTGTAGAGGATGCAGTTTCATATAGTTCATGTATACCTTTTGGAGGAAGTAATGTTACAAGAGATCTTGCAGCAGGATTAAGATTATTTTCCTTAGATGATGCAGAGAAAGTTAAGATTAATGCAAATGAGCTTTTTAAAAAAGCTGCAATGAATAAGAAAAAGGAAAATACAGATGTTATTGATGTAGACGAACTGGGAATTGAAGGAATAAAAACAATTTCTAAAAAACTTTTCTTAGAAATAATGAGCGATAGAGTAGAAGAAATATTCAAACTTGTACTGGAAAATATTGAAAATTCAGGACACGATGCAAAACTTCCTGCTGGAGTTGTAATTACTGGTGGCTCAGCGAGCCTTCCAGAGATTACAAACTTGGCTAGTAAGGTCTTCGGCGTTCCTGCAAGAGTAGGTTCACCTCGAGGTTTAGATGGATTGATAGACAGTATTTCATCTCCAGCATACGCTACACTTCAGGGATTAGTTCAACATGGGTTACAAGATGATAGTTTTGTTTCCTCAGGTTCAAGGTTTCATAAACCAAATGCTGGAAACGGAGCTTCAGGAATACCTAACAAGATAATAGGATTCTTTAAAAACCTTCTTCCTTAAAGATATTCCCACTTATAAACATTTATTTTTTGTTCTAGAAAACTGAGCAAATTCTTTATACACAGCCAATATGATTGTAAACAAAACTTGCACTTTTAAAATATGTGGATTAATATATTCTGTATATTAGACTTTAAAGTTTGAACATATGTTAGTTAAGCCTCAAGCTGCATTATCAGCAAAAATCAAAGTTGTTGGAGTAGGTGGCGGTGGTGGAAATGCCGTCAATACAATGATTACAGATCATAATATTGAGGATGTAGAATTTATAGCTGTGAATACAGATGCACAAGCATTAATGAATTCTAAAGCAGATATTAAGCTAAGAATTGGTGAACAAATTACTAGAGGATTAGGAAGTGGGGGGAACCCAGTGATTGGTAAGAAAGCAGCAGAAGAAAGTGTTGATATTCTTCATGAAAATTTAGCTGGAGCAGACATGGTTTTTGTAACTGCTGGAATGGGTGGAGGAACAGGAACAGGTGCAGCTCCAATTGTTGCAGGTATAGCTAAGAATTTAGGAGCATTAACAGTTGCAGTAGTAACAAAACCTTTCAATTTTGAAATGCAAAGAAGAATGGATTTAGCTTTGAAAGGTATTGATGAGCTTAGAGATAAAGTAGATACTCTTATTGTTGTTCCAAATCAAAGGCTTCTTGATATTATGGATAAAAATGCATCATTCTTAGATGCTATGAAAAAGGCTGACGATGTTTTAGCTCAAGCTGTAAGAAGTATTGCAAACTTAATTACTCAGACCGGATTAATTAATGTGGATTTTGCTGACGTAAGATCTGTTATGTCTGACGGAGGAACTGCATTAATGGGAATTGGAGAAGCTACAGGAGATACAAGAGCTAAAGAGGCAGCTGCAATGGCTATCGAAAGTCCACTTCTAGAAATTTCAATTGACGGTGCTCAAGGAGTTCTTTTTAACATTATCGGAGGAAATGATCTCGCAATGTCAGAAGTTAATGAAGCTGCTGAAATTGTTAAACAAAAGATTGCTCCAGACGCTACATTTATTTTTGGAGCTTCAATTGACCCTTCAAAAGAAGATAAGCTTGAAGTTACAGTCTTAGCTACAGGATTTGACGAACAAAAATCGAATGCTGTTCTTACAAACACTGTAAATGAACTAAAATCAAGTCTAGATACTATGGCTGCAAAAAAAGGAATGAGCGCTATGGTTGATAGGGGCAGAGAAAATAATATTGAAAAAGAGGGAATGTTAGGAAATATTTCAGGAGGTAAACCTGTAAAGACAAATAATCTAGACGATGATGAATTAGAAAATGTTCCAAGCTTCTTAAGAAAGAGACATACAAGTGGAGAGTAAGTCATAAGAACAACTTCATCAATAATAAATAGATACTGCAAAGTCTAAAGACTACTTAGATAAAAACTTCAAATAACAAATCCTCAAATCCTAAAAGAAAGAGGTTTAGGATTTGTGGCATTGTAATTTGATAGATTTCATTTTTGAGTGTAAAGAATGGATCAGGTGAAAGCTTTATGCCCAACCTTCCACTTCTAAAGTAGATAAACTCAACTATTCATGTAAAATATGGTAGTTAACTCAATTTTATGAGAGCAATTTGGACAGGAGGTATTAGCTTCGGACTTATTTATATCCCCGTTAATCTTTATAGTGCTACACAATCAGTGCAATTAGATTTAGATATGCTTAGTAAAAAAGGCATTGCTCCTATTAGATATGCAAGAATCGATACAAAAACTGAGAAAGAAGTACCTTGGAAAGATGTTGTTAAGGGGTATGAGTATAAAAAGGGAGATTATGTAATTTTGACTGATGAAGATTTTGAAAAAGGTAGACATTGATAAAAGCGAGAATATTGAGATTTCCTCGTTTGTTAATACAGAGGATATTGACCCAATTTATTTTGAAAAACCATACTATCTAGAGCCAGATAAAGGAGCTTCAAAGACTTATGCTCTGTTAGTAAAAGCATTAAAGAAAACAAAAAAGTAGGAGTAGCGGAGTTTGTTTTAAGAAATCGAGAAAATCTTTGTGTAATAAAGCCTGAGGGAAACATGCTTATTCTAAATCAATTAAGATATGAGGAGGAAATAGGATCTTCAGAAGAATTAAAAATTCCAAAATCAGCAGATATTTCGAATAAAGAGTTAGAAATGGCAGAGACTTTAATAGATACAATGAGCGATACTTTCGATATCTCAGAATATGAAGATAACTATATTGAAGGACTTAAAAAAATAATAGAAGCTAAACGAAAACATAAGACAGTAAAAGTATCTAAGCCAAAAGAGAGAGCTTCAATACAAGCTGAAGATTTAGTTGAGCAACTGAAAAGGATTTTAGAAGAAGTAAAAATGGCAAAATGATAAAAAATTATGCCTAAACTTTCTAAATATAATAAAAAAAGAAATTTTAGAAGAACAGCTGAGCCTGAAGGTAAAGTAAAAGAATCCAAAGGTTCGCTCAAGTTTGTTATACAAAAGCACCAAGCATCAAGACTTCATTATGACTTTAGAATAGAAGTGGATGGTGTTTTAAAAAGTTGGGCAGTTCCAAAAGGACTACCAACTAAATCTAACGAGCGTCATCTTGCAATGATGGTTGAGGATCATCCCTTTGATTATAGAGATTTTGAAGGAACAATACCTGAAGGTAACTATGGTGCTGGAACTGTAATGGTTTGGGACGAAGGAACTTACACTCACTCAAAGACTGAAGATAGAAAAGAAATACAAGAAAGAATTAAAGAGGGAATAAAACAAGGAGAAATAAAACTATTTTTAAATGGAACTAAACTAAAAGGGCTTTATGCATTAGTTAGATTTAAAAAAGCAGGCGAAAATGCTTGGCTATTTATTAAAGATAAAGATGAATTCGAAGGTAAAAAGATTAAAGATGTCGACCTATCTGTAAAAACTGGAAGAACTTTAGATGAAATTACAGATGGAGTAAAGGCAAAAAAGAAAGTAAAGAAGAAAAAAGAAAAAGAAATTAAAATTTCAAAAAATGATGATGGTTTTACTCCAATGCTAGCAACGCTTGTAGAGAATGCTTTTAACGACAAAGATTGGATTTTCGAAGTTAAATGGGATGGATATAGAATAATTGCGCATATTGAGAAAGACTTAGTGAATCTTCTCTCAAGAAACACTCAAAATTACAATTCTGACTTTAGTCCTATTGTTGAGGAATTACTCAATATTAAAGATAAAATGATTTTGGATGGGGAAGTAGTAGTTGTTGATTCAAAAGGTAGATCAGACTTTCAGGCATTACAAAGCTATAGAAACTCAGGGGAAGGCAAGCTTATGTATTATGTATTCGACATCTTAAAGTTCAAAAATCGTGATTTACGTAAATTACCTTTAACTGAAAGAAAAGAAATTCTAAAAAAAGTTCTCCCTAAGTTAGGTTTAGTTAAATATAGTGATCATATCGACGAAGAAGGTAAGAAGTTTTTTAGCTTAGCTAAGAAAAATGATTTAGAGGGAATAATTGCAAAAAAGAAAGACAGTATTTATGAGAGTGGAGAAAGGACTAAATCATGGCAAAAAATTAAAATACTAAAGCAGCAGGAGGTCGTTATAGGAGGATATACAAAACCTGAAGGAAAGAGAAATGAATTCGGATCTCTTCTTATGGGAGTGCATAAAAGGGGTAAGCTTGTTTATGTAGGTAATACTGGAAGCGGTTTTGATGAAAAATCATTAAAAAAATCAAAACACTTTTAGATAAATATAAAGTTGAAGAATCACCTTTTTCAGACGCTCCTTACATGAGAAACGTCGAAACATGGTTAAAACCAAAAGTAGTCGCAGAAGTTAGATTTAGTGGATGGACAGAAAAAGGATATATGAGACAAGCGATATTTTTAGGTATAAGAGATGATAAAAAAAGCAAAGGAAGTTAAGGGAGAGAAGCCAGAAGCGTTTAGCGATGGATATAAAAAGAAAGGAGCTAAACTTGAAATAACTAATCCAGATAAAATTTATTGGCCGAAAGAAAAATATACAAAAGAAGATATGCTTAAATTTTATGAAGATATTTCTGAATTCATTCTTCCATATCTTAAAGATAGGCCTCAAAACATGAATAGATTCCCATCCGGAATTACTGGAAAAAGTTTCTATCAAAAGGACGTAGATTCAGTTCCTAATTTTGTAGACATAGCAACAATACATTCCGAAAGTAATAATAAAGAAACACTTCTATACATTGCTAATTTAGGAGGAATTGAGATTAATGCGTGGAATTCTAGAATTCAAAATTTAGAGAACCCTGATTATCTGATTTTTGATCTTTATGCAAAGGCGGAGTATTTTGATGGAATAGTTAAAACTGCCTTAGAAGTTAGAAAACTATGCGAGGAATTAGAAATCGATACTTATGTAAAAACTTCAGGAAAAAGAGGAATTCATGTACATATTCCTCTTAAAGCAAAATACAACTTTGATCAGGTTAGAACTTTTGCTGAAATATTAAGTATTAAGATTCAAGATCGAATTCCCGATATTGTAAGCTTAGAACGAGATCCAGATTCTAGAAAAGATAAGGTCTATATAGACTATCTTCAGAACAGAAGAGGACAAACAACAGCTTCAGTTTACTCATTAAGACCTGTAGATGGCGCTCCTGTCTCAACACCTCTTGAATGGAGTGAGGTAGATAAAAAGCTGGACCCAAAAAAATTTAACTTAAAGACAATGATGAAAAGATTAGATAAGAAAGGAGATATGTGGAAGGGAGTGCTTGGAAAAGGAATTAATATGGAGAAAGCGCTAAAGCTATTAGCTGCTAGCTAATGGCCATAAGCTAATTAACCGGTCTAGCTATCGCTACATATCTATTAGCATTATTACCAGCAGGGTAACAAGTAAATAAAGTTAAAGTTCTCTCATTTTCATTACCAGTAATTATAGAAAGATCTGTAGGTTCAACGATTTTACTTCTAAACATTTTAAATTTATGAACTTCTCCTTCAATCTCAATTAAAATTTCATCACCTACTTTTAAATTTGGAAGAAAGGAAAATGCTACTTCTGGATCTGTTGCTCTTGGATTATAGTTTGGGCTAGCACTATGACCATAAATAACAATATTGTTTTTAATATCAGAAATCGGAAGTCCAGTGTTTTCAAAATGGGCTAGGGAATTTTTAAGAACTTGGTTATAAACAGATTCAGTTGTACTATCAACATTTGATTGAACAGGAAGTCTATCAATCCCTAGCGATGGAATACTAATATAGAAAATTCCATTGTAGTTTTTACTTAAAGTATCATCTTGAAGAATATGTTGTTCAAAGGCTTCCGCTGTAACTTGAGCGAGGCCAGCTGGATTAGAAATGTATTTTGATCTATCTATATAATCTCCTGAAATTAATGTTGTAGTTCCTTGAGCTACTAAACCATTTTGCTTTTGGATCTGATACTGGATTTCTGGGTAGATGTATTGAAAAATAAAATATAGTCCAAGAGCTATAAAAAAGCTTGGAATAATTAAGTTCGCTAAAAAAGAGGAATTTACTAAATTTTGTAGGAAATTATAGCTTCCAGAAGCGCTTGACCATGCATTTACCTTACTGTTCAATTCATTCTGTTCAGACAGATCTAAATAATCCTTTTTTGATTTTAGGTAATTTTCTGCTTTTCTATAGCTATATAAAGACATAATTGATTATCATTTGTACATATATGATAAAATTACTGAGCAAATCAGCATAATATTTCTTTTATCTAATATTCTTATTAACAGTTTATCATATGGCAATATCTTCGGAAGACAAGCAAAAGGTTAAAAGTCTTGTTATTCTTGGAAAAAAACAAGGATATTTAACACAAGATGACATATTAGCCGTCTTTCCAGAAGTTGAAGATAATCTTCAGCTTTTAGAATACATAATCGCGAATGTTCAGGACGATGAGGTTGAGATAATTGAACCAAGAGAAGAGGAGAGAGATTATGGTGACGGTAAAAAAGGAAAGTTAACATTTGAAGAGAAGATCAAAATTCTAAAGCAAATTAAATCACATGTAAGTACAGATCCTATTAGAGCATATCTTCAGGAAATCGGAAGAATTCCACTTCTTAGCGCAGAAGAAGAAGTTATTCTTGCACAAAGATTTGAGAAAGGAAACGAAGAGATGCATGCTGCTATAGAAAAACTTGCGAAAGAAAAATATAAGGATATTTACGTAAAAGCATGGGAACATATTAAAAATGATGAGGGAAGACATATTGAAGTTGAAAAAGCTAAACAAAGATTAGTAGAGAAGGATAGAAGATATTCAAATAAAACAATTCGTGAAGGAGTAGAAGCAAAACATCTTTTAACTACTGCTAACTTAAGATTAGTTGTTTCTATAGCTAAAAACTACTTAAAGAGAGGTTTAGATCTTTTAGATTTAATTCAGGAGGGAAACCTAGGATTAATGAAAGCTGTAGAAAAATTTGAGTATAGAAAAGGATTTAAGTTTTCTACCTATGCAACATGGTGGATTAGACAGGCAATTACAAGAGCAATTGCTGATCAAGCTAGAACAATCAGAGTACCTGTACATATGATCGAGACTATTAATAAATTAAGTAAAGTCTCATCTCAACTGGCTTCTAAATTAGGAAGAAAGCCAACATTAATAGAAATTGCTAAAGCAATGGAACTTACTCCTAAGAAAGTACAGGAAATTATTAAAATTGCTCAAAAACCACAATCTCTTGAAACACCAATCGGAGAAGATGGAGAAAATAGTCTAATTGATATTATTCCTGATGAATATACTGCTTCTCCTCAAGAGTTAGCTACATTCTCGTTCTTAAAGAAGCAAATTAACGAAATCCTTGATGGATTATCAGACAGAGAAAGAAAAGTTATTGAACTACGATTTGGGTTAAGAGATGGCGTTACAAGAACTCTAGAGGAAGTCGGGCATGAATTTAACGTTACAAGAGAACGAATTCGTCAAATCGAGGCTAAGGCGCTTAAAAGAATGAAGAGTGAAGAGGTTGCTCAGGCGCTAAAAGACTACTTAGATTAAATTCCAAGTTCACAATTTACAAATTCTAAACAGATTGTTGTTTAGAATTTGTGGTATTATATTTTGTTAGACTCGTTTATGGAAAAGAGTAATAAAGAATCAACTAACAGATATAGAGTTTGGCTTGATCAAGCATCTTATGATTTAGAAGCTGCAAAGAAATCCCTTGAAGCAGGTTTTTATGAATGGGTTTGTTATCAATCTATTCAAAGTGTTGAGAAAATGGTTAAAGGAGTTATTGTTCATTCAGGTTTTAGACCACCACGTGTCCATAAACTAGGAGTTTTACTTGGAATGGCAAATAAAGCAAAAAAAGCTTTTGAAGATGTAAAATTAAACTTCAGAAAGATTGAGAGCTATACATTTATCTCTAGATATCCTTTTGTTATTCCAGGTCAAAATAAAACTCCTCATGATCAAATAAGTAAGCAGGAAGCAGAAAATTGTATAACTTTAGCTGAAGACATGCTCAAAAAAATTAATGATTTCTTGTATGGAAAACCTCCATCCTCATCAGACAATGTAATCGAGACAGAGAGATACTTTTTTAAAAAAGAGGAGATTGATAAACGATTAGAAAATGTGATCAATTTGATTCTAAATTGTGAACAGCTTGAAGTAAAAAAAATTATTCTTTTCGGAAGTTTTGCTAGAGAGAAAACTCAACCTAGAACTTCAACGATGGATATTCTGGTAGTAGCGAATACTGAGTTACCATTCATGGATCGTATTGGTTATGTAAGAGAAAAGACTAGAGGATCTGAACCAATTATCGAACCTCTAATTTATACTGAAACTGAATTTGATCAGTTATTAAATGAAGAAGGAGAAGGATTTTTAGAGAGTGCACTAGAAGAAGGTAAAGTTATATGGCCGAGAAACAATTAACAATTAACAACTATCAATTTATAAATCATGGCAAAGAGTATTAAAGAAATAACAGATATTATTAATAAGTTTAGCTATGAGAGGGGCTGGCTAAATGAAGAACCAAATCATCTTTTATCTTCAATCTTCATCGAACTAGGAGAATTAGCAGAACATTATCAGTGGAAAAGTAAATTTGAAAAAGTAGAAGGAGATAAGAAAACTGAGCTAGGTTTTGAATTTGTTGATGTTATTTTCTATTTATTTAGGTTAGCAAGTCATAGTGGTATTGATATTGAAGAATATTTTGATAAAAAACTTCCTAAGCTTACTGAAAAGTTTCCAATCGGTAAAAAGCTAAAGATGCTCATGAAGATTATAGAAAGAGCGAAAAGAATAAGCTATACGAATAGGGCTTTTCTGATGATATAATCCTGCATTTAATTTCGCCTTGTGTCTTTAGAAGAAGTAAGTTTCGATACAATTGTTAATGGAGTTCTGGCTGCCCGTGCTGTAACTACATCGTTAGAATATGCAATTATTCATGATTTAGTCAGTAAATTAAATACATGTACTTCTGAATCTGAGAGAGAAGCCATAATTTTAAGACTATATAATACCGAAAATTTTCCTGAAATAAAAAATGGTTTTCTTTTTGAACCTAGGATTAATCTTGATCCAGGTCTACATTCTTCTGAGCATATATTAGACTTTGAAGAACTAATTTCTGTAACACAAAGCACTGTTTTATCTTTTAGAGATTGTCTAAGGTAAAAAGGTATTCATTCTCTAGTTGTAGGAAGACCTAAAACAATGAGCTCAATTATGAGCAAAATGGAACGACATAATTTAGATTCCCTTGAAGATGTTTTTGATATTGTTGGTTTAATAATATTTATTTTTAATGAAGAGGACTTAGATAGGGTAAAAGATTTAATTCTTAGTAAATTTGAAATTATAAAGACACCAATTCCTTTTCAAAGTAGTTCAAGAAAGGGCTATTTTCATAATCCTATGGCAGAACATGCAGTTATTCCTAGATCTTTAAGATGGAATTTTAAGATTAGTGATACTAGTACAGAAAATTAATACCTAGTTCTTTAAGAGGTTCAAAATCTGATATCGCAACAATATTGAGTGGTGAGATACAATTGATAAATGCAGTAGAATATTTAAGATGGGTAATAGAAAATAGAGACATTGATAAGTTTTTTATTAGTCATGGAAGAGTAGGAAAAGGGTAGAGATCCCTCTGAGCATGAATGCTTTGAGGGATAAAGATCTCACAATCATCCCAATGAACCTTAAGGTTCACTGCTCAGATGTGATCTAGAGGTCCCGAATAATGTCACTTCGTTCCATTTTCGGGACGAAATATCTTCTAAACTCGCCTCGAGGCTCGTTAAGAATCTATTTCGCTTCTTCAGTTGCTCTTATCTCTCGAATAACATTAACTTTAATTACTCCAGGATAAGATTGAGTTTCTTCTATTCTCTTAGCAATATTATGCGCCATAACTTTTGTCTCGTCATCACTAACCTCATCAGGTTTAACAATAACTCTAACTTCACGTCCTGCTCTAATAGCATATGATTCCTTAACCCCTTCTTGCTCGTTAGCGATATCCTCAAGAGCTCGAATTCTCTTAATATAGTCTTCATAACTATCTTTTCTAGCACCAGGTCTAGCTCCAGAAATTGCATCTGCAATTCTTACAACCTCAGCTTCTAAGCATTTTGCTTCAATATCAAAATGATGAGCTTCAATTGCATTAATTAATTTTTCATTGTCTTTGAAATGTTTAGCTGCAACCTCAGCTGAAAGATGGTGGTGCTGTTTTCCTTCTTGAGGAATGACTTTTCCAATGTCGTGCATTAAACATGCTAATTTAGAAATGTATACATCAGCACCGATTTCTTTTGCAAGATATTCTCCGAGTTTTACAACTTCTAGAGTATGTTTAACTAAATTCTGACCATAACTAAATCGATATTTAAATCTACCAAGTAGCATTATTATTTCATCAGGGAGATCATTCATTCCAGCCTCATAAGCCATATCTTCTCCAGTCTTCTTAATTTCTTTAAGAATATCCTTTTTAACTTTATCGATGATTTCTTCAATTGAAGCTGGGTTAATCTTACCTGTAGAAACTAGCTTATTCATTGCAATAGCTGCAACTTCACGTCTAATTGGATCAAAACATGAAATTGTAATTTCGGTTGGAGATTCGTCAATAATTACATCAACTCCAGTTATTCGTTCAAATGTTCTAACATTTCTACCATTTTTACCGATAATTCGACTTTTCATAGATTCATCTTGAATATCGATCGTCGTTGTTGTTGTATCTGCGACGTAATCAACTGCACTTTGTTGCATAGCCTCAAGTAAGATTTCTTGAGCCTTCTCCTCACTATTTTCTTTTATCTGTTTTTCAGATTCTCTAATTTTTTTGGCAGTCCAGTCACTTAAGTCTTTTTCAATCTTTGACTTAAGCTCCTTTTCAGCCTGTTCTCTCGTAAGCTGAGCTATTTCCTCAAGTTTTGTACTTAATTTAACATTAAGCTCATTAATTTTTTCTTTTCGCTCTCTAATATCCTTCTCTTTATCCTCAAGGGCATCGAATCTCTCATCAAGAGCAGAGGATCGTTCAATAATCTTCTTCTCTCTATCTAAAAGAAGCTTTTCCTGTTCTTTTATCTGTCTTCTCAGAGTTTCAGAAGACTCCTCAGCCTTTTTCTGAATTTCTGCCGCTTTATTCTCGGCTTCAAGAATCTTATCCTTTGCAATACTGCTCGCTTTTTCAATTGCCTCAAGTTCAGAGATCTTTTGTCCACCTCCTTCTTCAACCTTCTTCTTACTGTCTAAATATATGTATACAGCAACTCCTGAAACAAAAAGCAATAGTAAAGCAAGGATTACGCTAAGTAAATCCATACTTATATATTGTTAAAAAATACGTTATTTCTTGGGAAAACTAGAAGTACCTAAAACTTTTATAGCAAGGCTTTTATAGACCGAATTTCTGTATGAAAAATTAAATATGAATTTAATTTTTTCTTTTTATTATCTAAAAAAATAATATTTTTATGTTTCATTAGGTCAAAGTATCTAATTTATCCCACATTAATCTTTAATTATAACACAAAGGAGAGGAGGAATTTCTTAAGTACAATCTATCTAACCCTATTAGGATCGAAGTATTCGCCGTTTTTAATTATTCCACGTCTTGCCATCTCATCCATCATTTGTTTTATTTGAAGGTTTTTATGGGCAAGAAGATTATTTAGGCTTTGTTGCATAGCACCTGAATCTTTAACTTTTGATCTTAATTCATTTAGTTCAGCTTCCATTTTGCTGAATTTAGTCCTAATATCCCCACATTCTTTTGCATCTTTTACCATTTGTTCGAAATCTTTTGAGTCAGTAAGCTTTTTAATAAGCTGATCTTCAGAAACTCCAATATTTAAATAGTAGTTCAAATCATTTTGAGCAGGCTCTTTCCCTAGAATCTTTTTATAAATCTTGTTAATCATCTCTTTTCTTTGTTCTCGATCCATCATCAAATTATTTGATCCTCCAGAATCTTTTGTAGATGGAGTAGATGCAGGGGTTGTTGGTGTTCCAAAATCATCACCAAATGGATTATTAAAGTCTGGAAGATTAAAATCTCCAAAAATATTATCATCTTTTTTTGATTGACTAGCATGAAGTTTTGGAGGATTATCAATATATTTCTTTAAAGCTGTTACAAAATTCTTAGCTAATTCATCTAATTTAGTATCATCAGTCAAAATCTTATAATCTTCCTCATTATCAATATATAAAAGCTCAAAAGCAGCAGAAATTGGCTTTGTTTGATTTAATATTAAAAGATATCCTAAGTCGTGATCGTATTCACTTTTTGCCCCTTGATTCTCATATTTTGTTAATTTAATTAATTCATCTAAAACAGTGTTTGTAAAATCCTTTGAATTATTTTTATCGTTATTTTCACCACTAAACCAAGCTTCGACACCTCTTTTACCTCCATCATTTACATGAATTTCTACAAACAAATCACCATTTTCTTCAGTATAGCCAGTGTTATTAATCCAATTAATTCGGTCAAGAAGTTGAAGATCAACAGGTACTGCTTTATGTTCAATGTTGTTAGAGGATAAATGTTTTGTAACAAAACCTAAGATCTTACGTGTAAGATCGAATTCTCTAAGATCTTTGTAAACTGCCCCTGGACTAACGCTGGTGTGCGCTGCAGAGACAACTAATCTAGGTTTCGCCATAATAAATCAACTGATTATGTAGATTTTATAGTATTAAAGAGGATTAGTCGATCAATAAATTGCGTTCAATTATAATTACGAATCTTATAAATCGTTTACTTACAGAAGTTTTCCCATTAAATCATCAAGTTCGTTTTCATTTTTAAAGGGGATGGTTATCTTTCCTCCTTTTTTTGATCTGAAAAACAGTACGTTTGATCCGAATTTATCTTTAAGATTCTGTTCAATCTCTATTGTTCTATTATCTATGATTCTATTTGACTTCTTTTTATCTTTCATCTGGCCTTTATTAAGTCTTCTGACTAATTCTTCAACAGCTCTAACAGACAAATGATCTTTCAGTATAAGCTTGTAAGCAGAAATCATTCCTTCTTTTGTCTTTAAACTTAATAATGCTCTTGCGTGTCCTTCAGAAATTTTCTCTTCAAGTAACCCTTTCTTAATTTCATCAGGCAAAGAGAGAAGTCTGATTTTATTAGCAACAGCTGGCCTACTGATTCCTACTCGTTTTGAGATTTGATCATGAGTCATCTTAAATGCTGTATAAAGTTGTTCAAAAGCCATTGCTTCTTCAAGTGCATTTAGATCCTCTCTTTGTATGTTTTCAATTACAGCAAGCTCAAGCATATCTTGAGGAGTAGCTTCTTTTATAACTGCAGGAACATATTTTAATCCTGCTAATTGAGCTGCTCTCCATCGTCTTTCTCCAGCAATCAATTCATATTCATTCTCATTAACTTTTGTAACTAAAAGTGGCTCAATAACTCCATGCTCTCTAATTGAATCTGCGAGTTCAACAAGTCTATCAGGGTTCATCTCTGCTCTTGGCTGATAAGGGTTAGGCTTAATTACGTTAGTAGGTAAGTTTGGAATATAACCAGATTTAGTTGTAAGTTCAGACACAGCAGAAGAACTGATTAGTGCAGATAATCCTTTTCCTAAGGCAGGTCTTTTTGAAGCCATAATTCAATTAAAACTATATAGATTTAATCATGTCACAATACCAATACAAGTTCAACACTAATCTCTAGTTAGGTTAGGTCTAATTAAAGATTTTGGTGAATTTCCTTCAAATCTTTCAATAATTTCATCAGTTAATCTTCCGTAAGCTTGTGCACCAGATGATTCGGGTTCGTATTCAACAATTGCAAGTCCGTGAGATGGTGCTTCTGAAAGCTTAATATTTCTTGGAACTAGAGTATCGAATAGCTTCTCATCAAAGTGATTTTTAAGTTCAAGGGCAATATCTTTACTTAAATTTGTTCTTGTATCAAACATTGTTAATACAACACCTCCAATTTCTAAATCAGGATTTAAATTATTTTTAACAAGTTGAATTGTATTTACTAACTGTCCTAACCCCTCTAAAGCATAATACTCAGCTTGTACTGGAATAATTACTTTGTCGGATGCTACCTGGCTATTAATTGTTAAAAGTCCAAGCGATGGAGGACAATCAATAATAATATAATCAAATTCATCTTTGAGTTGATCAAGAGCACGTTTTAAAATGCTTTCCCTCGACATTGTATTAACCATCTCAACTTCTGCGCCAGCTAACTCAATAGATGAGGGAATTACAGATAGATTAGCAATTCTTGATTCTAATACAGCATCCTTTGCACTTACCTGATTAACTAAAATGTCATATACACTAACGAAACCATCGTTATCTTCATCTCTTTGTATTCCTAATCCTGAAGTTAAATTAGCCTGTGGATCAATATCAACTAATAAAACTTTCTTTCCTTTTCTAGCTAGAAAAACTCCAATATTTAAAACGCTTGTAGTTTTTCCAACTCCACCTTTTTGGTTAGTTATCGCTATAACCATAAATGAATATCAATATACATTTAGTATACACCAAATAAGTAATTCAAAAATTAAAAGTCAAAAAACAAAAGAGATAAATTTTTATACTTTTTTAATAATGAATTTCACTTCCTCTCCATCAATCATTGTGCTTTTAGAATCCTGAGACAGAGAAGTTTGTTTTATAGAATTTGCTTTTACGGTTTCAGATAAATCTTTTTCCATTTTTTGAAAAAGATTTTTAATAAATTCACTTTCTGTTGAATATTCTAAGTTAATTTGATCATTCATTTGTAATTTCATATTTTTTCTTTCTGCTTGAATGTTTCTTGTTAGTTCTCTTAAAGCTCCTTCCATCTTTAATTCTTCACTCATTTCTGTATTTAATCCAACAAGAATCCCAAGTGTTGTATCTCCAGTAACCTTAATCTTATCTGTTTCCTCAACATCAGCTTTTTCGAATATACTTTTAATATTTAATTCACTTTGAAGCAACTCTGTCATCCATCCAGTTAACGCTCCAAGATCCTGGTTAGTTGTATGAACATACATTTCGGATAATGGTTGCCTAACTTTTAATCCGTTCTGAACTCTTAAACTATGACCGAATTCTACGATTTTTCGAAGAACTTCCATCTCTTTCTCTATACTTTCGTATTCTGAAATAAAGCTCTCATCAGCTGTTGGATAGTCTGTTAAGTGAATTGATTCTTCTTGATTTTCTAACTCATTAAATACAATTTCTTTGTAAATATGTTCAGTTATAAATGGAGCGAACGGAGCTAAAAGCTTTAATGTTTCTACAAAAACATAATATAAAACTTCTATTGCTCTTTGATCACCTGACGCAAATCTTTCTCGATTTGATCGGATATACCATTTAGATGTTTCATCAATTAGATCTTTAATTGGTTTTAATGCTTTAGGTACAACGTATGATTCCATTTGAAGATTTACTTCTTTTATTGCTTTTTGAAGTTTTAATAGAATCCATTCATCGAGATTATTATCAATATCATCAAAAGGAATGTGATCCCAAGGATGTGAATCAGCTGTAATATTTCGTTTGTTGTAAGCAAGCTCTTCAGTTGGTTGCCAGTTATGCATATTTGCATAAGTTGTTAGATAGCTATATATATTCCAAAGTGGAAGAGTAACTTCCTGAATTTGAAGTTTAAGCTCCTTCTCATCAAAGTTAATATCTTCTCCTACAAGTAGAGGACTACTTAAGAAATAAAGTCTTAGAGCATCTCCTCCATATTTTTCAATTGTTTCTTTTGGATCAGGGTAGTTTTTAAAACTTTTACTCATTTTTCTACCATCAGTTCCAGCCATGTTTCCAGTAACAATAACGTTTTTAAATGGAGCTTTGTCGAATACAATTGTAGAAACCCTAATTAAAACATTAAACCATGCTCTAATTTGGCCTACATATTCAGCAATATAGTCAGCTGGAAAATTGTTTTCAAAAATTTCTTTATTCTCAAAAGGGTAGTGCCATTCTGCAACTGGAACTGAACCTGAGTCTAACCAGTTATCTAAAACATCTGAGATTCTATGATACTCCTTACCATCTTTTGTAAGAACAATTTTGTCGCAAACATCTCTATGTAACATGACCTTCTCATCCTTAAAGTACCAAACCCCATCCTTTTGCTTAATGTCTTTATTGTACTGAGACATTTCTTCAATACTTCCAACAACTAATTCATCTCTTTCTTCACTTCTCCAAATAGGTATAATAGTTGCCCAATATCTTGTTCTTGAAATTCCCCAATCAGGAGCGCTTTTAATGACTTCAGCCATTCTTCCTTCTTTAAAGTGTTCAGGAATCCAGTTAATAGAACTGTTAACTTCTAACATTCTGTCCTTTATCTTTTGAATGTTAACGTAGTAAGAATCCTGAGCCTTATAAATTAAAGGATTATCACCTCTAAAGAATGGAACTCTATGTTTATATTTTTCTGATCGTAAAAGATTTCCTTTTTGTTTAAGATCATCTCGGATTGATTCTGCTGCATTTCTTAAATATGTTCCTTTCCAAGGACCAACAGTTAAATTTCCTTCTTCATCAATATCTTGATGTCCGCTTAAAGAATATTTTTCACCTAGACTAAAATCTTCAGCTCCAAATCCTGGAGCAACATGTAAAACTCCAGTTCCGTCTTCAACTGTTACTCCTTCATATTCATAAACTGTAAAATCGTTTTCATTTGTTTGATCAACATAAAAGTCATACACAGGTTCATATTTCAAACCTACAAGATCCTTGCCTTTAAAATTTCCAACTTGAGGGAACTCATCTTGTTTACCTTTGAAAACATATTCAAGTCTTTCTTTTGCAACAATTAGTAGTTGCCCTTCAAACTCAACCGCAACATACTCTTCTTTTGGATTTACTGCTAGAGCAAAGTTAGAAGGAATTGTCCAAGGAGTCGTTGTCCATGCAACTAGAAATGTATCTTTCTCTGGTAATTTAAGCTTATTAGAATCTTTAACTTTAAACTTTACAAAAATACTTAGGTCTTCAATATCTTGATAATTATTTGATTCAGCAACTTCGAATTCTGAAACTGGTGTTGCAGTATCAGTAGAGAAGAGAGAAACTCGTTTTCCTTTATAAACAAAACCTTTTTCATACATTTGTTTAAATACCCAGATTACTGATTCATTGAACTCAGGGTTCATAGTGTAGTATGCATTATCCATATCTACCCATCTTCCAACAGCATCAATGTACCATTGCCACTGGCTAGTTACATCAACTACATGTTTTCTACATTCCTTAACATAGTTATCAATTCCAAATTTTTCAACATCAGCTCGACTCTTAAGATTAAATTTCTCATTAACTTTTGCTTCAATAGGAAGTCCATGACAGTCCCAACCCCAAACTCTACGAATTCTTTTACCTCTCATAGTCCAGTATCTTGTTACAGGATCTTTAGTTATTGAAGATAGAAGCGAACCGTAATGTGGACTTCCAGTTACAAAAGGAGGTCCGTCAACAAATGTATATCGGTTCTTTTCGTCTTTACTCTCAATTGATTTCTCGAATATTTTATTTTCTTTCCAGAATTTAAGAATATCTTGTTCGAGATCACAGAAATTTTGTCTTGGATTTGGCTTATTTAACATTTTATCTCAGTAATAAATAATTCTGTCATGGTGAGGCTCTCGAACCATGACTCGTAATATTCATTTTCACCCTTCGAGAGCCTCAGGGTAACATTTATAGTTATTGAATTATTTACTGAGGACTGGGGTTCCAGCGGTACCACCTCTTTTTTTCGATGGAGAATCGAAACTCTTATTACAGCTTTTTCGGGCTTACCCGTCAGGTTCTAGTCTCCTACGCTAAAGCTTCGGATACTAAACTCCAAAAACTTTAACCTTGCCAATTTCGTCTTGATCTACGAAGCCTTGGCGAAGTAGATTTCTTCCCGATGCTCCGGAGTGATAGCTCCATCAAAGCATTAATCAGATTTTATCATAATAATCTTGTATATAACTAGAGATTAAAGTTAATTGCATTTCCTAATTACTAATTATCTAATCTCCTAATTCCTAATTACCTAATCTCCTAATAATCAAATTCCTCAAAAGGAGGGTTAATTAATCTTTCATCAGCATTCAGATTATCTATAGTTTCAATTTGTTCAGGAGTGAGCTTTATTTCTAAACTTTTTAAGTTACTTTCAATATGCTTTTGAGAGCTAGCTTTTGGGATTACGACTATGTCCTTGTCAGTCAACCATGACAATATCACTTCTGCGGGTCCGGTCCCGATTTCCTCAGCGATCCTCTTTATTTCGCTTATTTCTAAATCTCTTCCTCTTGCGATTGGGGAATAAGCTGTTAAGACAATTTTATTATCTTTGCAGAACTCAAGTAGCTCTTTTTGATATAGACTTGGATGAAACTCGACTTGATTGTTTGAGATCTCGAAGCCTGATTCTAAAATTTTCTTAATGTGCTTTATAGTAAAGTTTGAAACCCCAAAAGAATTTATTAATTTTTCTTCTTTAAGTTCCATCATAGCTTCCATTGACTCTTCAATAGGGATAGTTTTATTTGGCCAGTGAACAAGAAGTAGATCAAGATAATCTAAGCTAAGCTCAACTAAGCTTCTCTTTAACGATTCTATTACTTCACCTTTTCTTAAATTATCTCGCCATACTTTCGAAGTTATAAAAAGTTCAGATCTTGGCACTGAGCTTTTTTTTATAGCATTGCCGACTTCCTTATGATTTCCGTAAATATCAGCAGTATCTATATGTCTGTAGCCTGTCCCTAAAGCAATTTCTATAGATTCTTCACACTCTTTACCTGTAAGTTGCCATGTACCTATACCTAAAATTGGAATTTCATTTCCATGAATCAGTCTTAATGTTTTCATAGCTGATTTTTAAGAAGTATTTCCTTATTGTAACAAATCATCTGTCATGCTTAACTTGTTTCAGCATCTAGACCCTGAATCAAGTTCAGGGTGACGTTGATGGAATGGTAAAATCTTATATGGAAAAAGTTAACACAATTTTTATAGGGACAAGTGAGTTTGCGGTTCCAATCTTAGAGGAACTTTTAGAACTTGAGTATATATATATAAAAGCTGTCATAACTCAGCCAGATAAGCCTGCAGGAAGGAAACAAGAATTGCTTTCTTCTCCTGTGAAACATTTTGCTGTAAAGAATAATTTAAATGCAGAGCTGCTTCAACCCGAGAGGATTAAGATTGAAGCAGAGTCAATTTTAGAAAAGTTTAAACCTGACTTAATTATCGTTGCGTCTTATGGGCAAATAATTCCAAAAAAAATCTTAAACTATCCTAAATTTAAATGTTTGAATTTTCATGGGTCTCTTTTACCAGAGCTTAGAGGAGCAGTCCCAATTCAAATGAGTATTCTAAAAGGATTAAAGAAAACGGGAGTAACATTACAAAGAATGGTATTTAAGATGGATGAAGGGCCAATAATATCTAAAAGAGAAATTAACTTAAATGGAAGGGAAACAAGTGAAAGTCTGACGAAAACCTTAGCTGATCTATCAAAAACTATTTTAACTGAGGATTTGTCAAAGTGGATTGACTGCAAGATCAAAGAGGTGCCTCAGGATGGAGACAAAGCAACTTATTGTTTTAAAGAAGATATAAATAAAGATAGAGCAGAGGTTACGAGAAATCATAGTGTTTCTGAAGCTGGACGAATGGTGAGAGCTTTTAACCCATGGCCGATTGCTTGGTTAGTAATTCCTGAGGGTAATTATAAAGGAAAGAGATTAAAAATCTTTGAAATTGAAGAAGTGGACCAAAAGATTGAACAGAATTTAACAAATGAATCTATGCTAGTCGAAGTCGACGGTCAATTGCGACTAAAGCTGAAAGATGGCGACATAATTTTAAAGGAGGTGCAGTTAGAAGGGAAAGAAAAAAGAGATGGGTCTGAATATCTTTATCTAGTTAAATAAATAGGTTTCTTATTTTTTATTATTTACTATATAATTTATATATGGAAATAGTTACATTTTTACTACATTTCTTTTATATAGCAGTAACTTTTATGGCTGGTGTTGTAATAGGCTATAGATTTAAGGAAAACATAAGCGTAGTGCTTTCAAAAATATTTAGATGAAATTCAGAAGAAAGAAACTAATATTATCTATAATATTTTCTTTAATTATCTTTGTTCTCTTATTATTTACACCTAAGCTTTACTACGCTGGCAACATCTCAAATATTAAAGAGACAAATGAGTATCTTTCTTTACTAGATAGGAGATTAATTAATGAAACTAGACTAGATTCATTTGGAATTACTAATCTTAATGTCTTTATATATGCGTTAAAAGCTACATCTCAAAAAGATAAACTATTATATGAGATTAATAATATCAAAGAAAATGGTAAAGCAAATATTGCTAGCTATGTAGAGGAAGTTGAGGCTTATCTAGGAGAATACGATTTTGAAATATTAAATATTAATTATGATGAGCTTGAATTTAGTGATTTAAAAAATAGCAACGAATTTATTAATAATTTAAAGGAGAAATTAAGAGCTGAAGTAGATCAAATCCTTAATCTGTATTATGAACTAGATATCGAGAAAGCGATTTCTGAAATGACAGAACGGGAGAAAATAGGACAACTATTCTCATTCGCATTAATTGGAACAAGTCTTAGTAACAGTGAAAAACAATTTTTAGCTGAAAATAATATTGGAGGTGTCGCTTTATTCGGTAATAATATTGTTGATGAATCTCAACTTACAAATCTAACAAATGAGATACAGCTTCTAAATAATAGATATCCTGTATTTATATCAACAGAACAGGAAGGTGGAACTGTAAAGAGACTTTCTTGGGATCCGATAAGTAGTCATAAAGAGATTGTAAATCTAAGCGAAGAAGAGCAGTGTAACTCTTGGATTAAGAGAGAGGAAGTTTTAATTGAGTCTGGTATTAACTGGAATCTCTGACTCATAGGAGATGTAACTAATAATCCTAACTCATTTATATACTCAAGAGTTTTTTCACCTGACTTTAATACTGCGGCTTTAGCAGTAGGAATAGCTTCAAAATGTACTGAGAATACACTACAAACTTTAAAACATTGGCCAGGGCATGGAGCTACAGTCGTCGATACACATACAACAATAGGTGTATTAGATGTTGCTAGTGAAGAAGAATGGCTTCTTACAGACAATGTTCCTTTTACAAAAGGGATTGAAACATCAATTAACTCAATAAAGATAGGGCATTTAATAATTCCATGGCTTAATAATAATGACCCTGCATCACTTTCAAAAGAAGCAATTAACTATTTAAGGAATGATTTAGGATATAAAAACATGATCGTAACCGATGATCTTACGATGCCTGTTAGAGCAGGATTAGATTATGAATCAGTTGTTAAGAAAGCATTGCTAGCTGGCAATGATCATTTATTTATAGTTACGATTGATGAAGAACAAATGAACAAAGCATTAAATATTGCTTATGATCTTATAGATTCAGGAGAGATTAGTTTAGAGGATTTAGACCAAAGAATTTTAAGAATCTTTGCACAGAAAAATATGCTAATTAGAAATATGTATAAAAGAGTTCCTTCAAACCTTGTCTACTAAACGCTTATCCTTAATTGTTAAAACTCTATCTGGTTCGAGTTGTTCAGCGAAATATCTGTCATGAGAAACAAGAATAACAGCACCTTTGTATTCTTGAAGAGCAATTTCAATAGCTTCCTTTGTCTGAATATCTAAATGGTTTGTAGGTTCATCAAGAATTAAACATTCATAATTATTCTGCATAAAAATTGCAAATGTTAATCGAGCTTTTTGACCTGGACTTAACTTCTTAACCTGTTGATTTCTTAGTTCTTGATCAAATAGGAACTTATCTAATACGCATACAGCTTTATACCATTCAATATTAGTCATTTTATAAAAGTATTCCTGGACCTGATCTTCTATTTCTTCGTTAATTTGATCCTGAGCAAAATAAACCCAGTTTAAGTTTTGTCCCCACTTAATTGAACCACTTTGTTCTTTAAGTTCACCAACAAGAAGTTTTACTAATGTTGATTTTCCTGTTCCATTAGGACCTAGAAGCCATAATCTTTCATTACCGTAAATTTCTAAATTCACATTATCTAATATACTTATACATTCGTCATAACCAAAGCTCAAAGATTTAATTTCTAATATTTTTTAGTAGCATGAACATGACCCTTAATCTCAAGATCAGAAACTTTTGTCTCGCTATAAAGATCGATTTCAATTCGAGTAACCTCACGTTCCATTCTTTTCTTTGCTGCCTCAACAGCTTTACCTCTTCTTTTTACATCAGAAATCTTTCTAGAATTAGCTAATAGGTTTTCTAACTTCTTTCTTTTTTTGTTCTTGTAGCTTAAATTGCTTTTCACGCTCTTCTATATCTGCTTGTTTTTGATCTAAATAATCTTCGTAGTTACCTTGGTAAATATTTAATTTATATTCATCGATTTCAAAAACACGATCTATTGTATTGTTTAAGAATCTTCTATCGTGAGAAATAATAATACATATACCCGGAAAGCGGTTCACGAATTTTTCAAATTCTGTAATTCCAACAATATCCAAATGGTTTGTCGGTTCGTCAAGAAGTAAAATTGTAGGTTCTTCTAAAAGAAGTTTAGTTAAATAAAGCTTCATTTGTTGTCCAGGACTTAGAGTAGAGATATGTTTAAATTCATCTATTTCTCCAAACTCTAACTGTCCAAGAATCTTGTTTACTCTCCAAATATCACTGTATGGATCATCAACAAGGCTTTCTAGAAATTCTCCTAAATAGTCAATGCCATTAATATTTAGTTTAAATTGTTGCGGAAGATAGCCTAGTTTTTCATTAACAAGATGTATTTCTCCTTCTAAAGGCATTTCTTCTCCAGAGATTATTTTTAATAAAGTAGACTTTCCACAACCGTTAAGACCTACTAAACCAACTTTCTCTCCATTTCCCAAGATAAAAGAGATCTCTTTAAAAAGAGGCCTTACATATTCCATTGAGATTTTTTCTGCTTTTATCATTAGCTAATAATTATCGCACAGTAGGGAATGAGAATTAAGTTATGGGATAAGAATAATGAAGTTTAAATTTCAAATCCCAAATATACAAATTCTAAAAAAATTCATTTCACCTCAGAATTTTCATGACCTCTAAAGGTAGATAATTACCAGATAAGGACAACTGAATTTTATCAAAAA
>CAZWRA010000005.1:0-43104 GCA_964635995.1 uncultured Candidatus Saccharibacteria bacterium | reverse complement strand
TTGCAAGCAATTTCGACCGCAAAAGTGGGGATTATCTTCCTTTAGTTTACAAAAAAAGAAGCGAGAAGGCTTAATATATGCTAAAATAACAGAAGTTAAAGCGAAAACATATGGCAGCAACAATGAAACACAGAAGATCTGCGAGTAAGAGAAATAAGGCTCGAGGTTCTGAGCGTTATGACAAAGTTCTTCGAAAGTTCAAAACTATGAAGAAAAAAGGCGGAAAATTCTTAGTGAAATCTAAAGTAACTGGAGAACTAGTTCCTTCACACCGAGTCAGTAAAAAGAACGCTGAGTACAATTCTGTAAAGGTTATGCGAGAAAAATAAGTCTATGGATGGAGAAACAAATCTTCCTTCAGATCCAAGAAGACTTTCCAGATTCTTAGCAATCCAATATCTTTTCACAAAGTTACAAGAAGACAAAAATCACGTAGGCTATGAGGTTTTCGAACCAAACAGCCTACTTTCTATTTTGGAAGAGAAGAAGTACAACACAAGATTATATGAAGATCTAATTGTTGGAACTGAAGAAAATACAGAAGATATTGATGATTTAATTCGTAAATACGCTCCTGCATGGCCTTTAGAACAAATTAATCCTGTAGATTTAGTAACACTAAGAGTAGCGATTTATGAAGCATTTATAGGTAAACTAAATCCTGTCAAAGTTGTAATCAACGAGGCAGTAGATATAAGTAAAGCACTTAGCTCTGATCAGAGTGGTAAATTTGTTAATGGTGTACTTGGAGCTATATTAAATGATAAAGTTAAAACTGATGGACCAGCTAGCGAATCTACAGCAAAAAATTAGTATTACTTTTAATAAACCTGAACTTCTTCAGGAAGCTCTCACCCATAGATCATTCATTAATGAAAATGATGCTAGAAATCATAATGAACGTATGGAATTCCTTGGAGATGCAGTATTAGAACTTGTTATTACTGAACTTCTTTTTGAAAATTACCCAGATTATCCTGAAGGAACTCTTACAAGTTTTAGAGCTGCTTTAGTTAGAACTGAAAGCTTAGCAGAAGAAGCTAAGAAAATCGAACTTGGTTTAGCTTTATTTATGAGCTATGGAGAAGAGTCAACTGGGGGTAGAGATAGACAATATATTCTAGCTAATGCTATGGAGGCTTTAATTGGAGCAATATATTTAGACCAAGGATATCAATCAGCTAAAGATTTCATAATTAGGAATATTTACCATAAGGTAGGGCATATTGTAGAAAATAGACTAGATATTGACGCAAAGTCGAAGCTTCAAGAAATGTCACAAGAAGAGTTAAGAATAACTCCAACTTATGTTTTAGTTAATGAACAGGGACCTGACCATAATAAAAAATTTACTATGGCTTTAAAGATCGGAGACCATGTTTTAACTGAAGGGGTAGGGGAAAGTAAGCAAAATGCTGAACAGGAAGCTGCAAGAGGGGCTCTTGATAGTTGGGAAGAGCTAAAATCTAAGTTTTTCCCTCAAATACATGACTATTAGGCATTTTTCTGATAAAATCATTGAGCCTAGTCGAAGAGACAATATTTAATTAAGATTAAAAGAAATAAACGGATATGGTACGAATTAGACTAACAAGAATCGGAAGAAAGAACACTCCACAATATAGAGTGGTTATTACTCCTTTGAGAGAAAAGAGAGATTCAAAAGCTATTGAATATGTTGGATTTTATAATCCGGTAACAAAAGTTATTGAATTAGACAAAGAAAGAATTAAATACTGGCTATCAGTAGGTGCACAACCTTCAGAAACTGTTAAACATATTCTTGTAAAAGAAAAAGTTGTTGATGCTTCTAAATACAAGAAAACTTACTCTAAGAAACCTGGGAAAAAGTCTACAGAGAGAGCAGAAAGCGCAGCAGCTGAATAATTAATTCCCACTATTTTCAAACAATATTTCCTCAGTATTAGAATCTGAGTTATTATTTACTTCTGTTTCTGACTGTTCTGAAGAATTATCAAAAGTGTTTTCTGTATCCTCATTCTGATTTATATTATTTGTTTCTGTAAGTTGTTGAGTTCTTTGTTGTCTTCTATTATTTAAATACTCCTGTACATCAGCATTAACTCTTGCTGTTATAGGAACTTGAACGTAAGCTTGATAAAGGTCGGAATCGTCGCTCAACTCCGAAAACTGATATTTAACTAAATTAATACTCATATTCCATTCTCCTTCTTCTCCTGCAGAAAGTTCCATTTCATCCACAACAATAAAGTCATCTATCCTACTTAAAGCATCTAAGAACTCAAAAACATCAGCTGCATTACCTCTTATCTCAAAAACATTTGGCACCTCTCTAAGAATAAGTAACTCATTGCTCTCTAGAAAGCTTTCATTTGACAATCCTTGAGTGTTATCGCTTAAAACCTGATTACTTATAACAAGCTCATATTGAAGGGCCAAATCGGCTATTTTCCTTCCGAAATTAACTACTTCTGTAACTTCAGTAGGTGCTAGTGAATTTAATGTATCTACATCTCTTCTTAAAACAGCTTCATTAGCTGCCATTCCTTGAACAGCTGTTAATTCTTTTTGTCTGTCAGACAATTCATCAATTAATCTTTCAATTTCTTCAAGCTGTCCAAACATGTTAAACACTTTAGGGATTACAAAACCAAAAATAATAATAATAAATACTAGTATAGAAGTTATAGGAAAAAGATAGATTTTGAAAAATCTAATTGCTTGTTTTACAGAAGTTGTTTCTTTTCTCTTCTTCATATTAAGCTCTAATGCTTTTTCTATTGTCATTCGATCTTCACTCATATTTCTTCATTATTCTGTAAAATATCAAATGTCATGCTCATCTGAAGACCTTCAATAACATTTGCTCCAGATAAAACAGTAATGTATGGCCTTATAACTTCTTCAATTTCTTCAGCTCTGTTTAAGATATTTCTAGCATTTTCCTCTGTATCTACCTCAACAGTTAATGAAAACCCTCCTGCCGGAACTCGTCCATATGAAACAATAGTTCCATCATCTTGGGTCATTAAGCTTGAGATCTCAATAAGTCTAGTTAATTTAATATCATTTAATAAAGGCTCTCTTAGCAGATTAGATTTCTGAAAAATCTCTCCATAAAGTGCTCTCACATCATTATAAGTTGTAATTTCAGCAACTGTATCATCGATTCTAGTTTGAATTGAATTAATTCTAGATTGGATAACAATTAATTGTATTAAATTTAAAATAAAGAAGATGAAAATACCTGAGAAAACCAATACCATTGCATAAAGAGTAGAGTCATCTCGTTCCTCAAGGGTTTGAATATCTTCTTCGTTCTGTTTTGAAAGAAGATTAAACTTGAACAATATAGGTTTTCGATAAATACTTTTCTTTTTTTCTGCCATATTTTAGTCAGCTTGGCCCTTTAGAGAAAGTCCAACAGCTACATTAAATGAAGATAATGCTTTATCATCGAACTTCTTAGATAATTTTCCTGAGATTTTCCCGTTTTGTAGAATATCTAATTTTTCTACTTCAATTCCCATTTTACTTTTTATGTACTCATCAAGCTTTAATAGATTACTTCCTCCCCCTGTTAGATATAGTTTCTGAATTTTCTGACCACCGATTTTACTAGTATAATAAGCCATTGTTCTTGTAATTTCGTTAACCACAAGATCTACTACAGGAATTAGTGATTTAGCGATTTTCCCTTCGCCTGCTTCAAAATCAAGCCCAAAAGTATATTTATATTTTTCTGCTTGAGCCTCAGCTAATCCATAATCAGAAGCTATGACCTTAGTAAATGAACTAGAACCAGTACTAACTGATTGTGAGAATACTACAACTCCATTTCGTACAATTATTAAATTTGTCATATCAGCCCCAATATCAATCATGAATGAATCGCCAGAAATTTGGTAATTATTAAATAAAAGCCTTGTTAATGCTAAAGCCTCTGTTTCAACAGCTAGAAGCTGTAACTTAGTTTTATTCATCATAACTTGATATCTTTGTACTAATTCTCTTGGAGCAGCAACAACATACCAGTTTGTAAACTCTTTTCCTGTCTTTTTAATATCATCAATTTTCAAATAAGAAACGTTTAATGTCTCAAGTGGTACAGGTACAAGAGGCTTTATTGCCCAATGAACTGCTTCTTCAATCTCCTGCTCCTTCATTAATGGTAGCGTTATTAATCTTGAGAAAATAACTGACTCAGGTAGGGACATGACAACTCCTTTAGTTCTAATTCCAGCTTGTTTAACAACTTCCATAATCTTTTCAGCAATGTTTTCTAAGCCCTGATCACTTTGATTTTCAAGCAAGGAAGCTGGAATATCTGTTGAACCTAGAGCAGTAATTTCAAAAGAGTTACCCCTTTTAGAAGACTCACAAACTTTAATTGCTGAATTTCCTAGATCAATTCCAAAAAATTCAGGTAACCGAGCCATAAGATAACTTTAATAAGTTAGATATCATATATTAAATAAATATTGATTTTTTTTAAAGTGAAATATTACCGTTTGTTATAAGAGAGTAGTTGAAAATCGAATCAATTTGAGATTCTAAACTTACCTGAGAGTTCACTTCAACAACTGGGGTATTATTATCCAGAGTATCATAAGTTGTTGTTTCAAATGCCCTGACTTGAAATGGAAATGATCCAGGATCTGACGGGACTACGCTTAATAAAACTGGATTAGGATTATTTTCTCTCGTTCTAGGAGTAATTGTAATAGATCTAGTATAGTAATTAGCGGGTAGGGTAGAAATGCTATTTATTCTAAACCTTACGCCTCTTCCTGAATTTATAGATGTAAATCCGAAAGTATTCGTTGGATCTTTACTGTTAAATACTCCGAAATTATCGAAAATATCGCTCACTTCTTTAATTTCTTCATTTTGATCCCAAGTACCGTTATTATTACTATCTATAAAAAAGTTCATCGAAAATTCCATTGCTACATTCTGATCCCATGTTACATCTAAAGATTGTTTATATCCTTCTAGTTTTACAGTTATTGATTCATCTTTATAAATTTCTAGGTTTCGGATTTCTTTTCGATCTACGACAAGAATTTCAGTATCAAGTTCTAAACCAAGGGCATTTTCATCTGAAACGCTACAGTCATATCCAAGGGCTAAACTTTCATTTACTGGAGTACAGTCTGTTATATACTCATCTAGATCTGGATCTCTAGAAAGATCTCCTAATCTGACTGTACTAACGCCGTATTTTGCAACAACTCTTTGCAATTCTGTTTCTGCTACATTATAAAGTTGTTCATATTTCTGATTAGTTGTAACTTGCCCAATATCTCTGTTTGTAACAATGACAATTCCAACAATAACAATAGCAAGTACCATAAGCACAAGCATAGTTATTAATAAGATTTGACCTTTTTTATAGTTCATAATTTCTTGTAGATGTTGAAACCTGTCTTATTAGATTATTAATCTCCAGAGATTCGTTTACATGACTTCCAACTATAGTTATTATGACATTATTCTTTAAAGCAGTTGTTTCGTCAACAAAAGCCTGATCAAAAGTGAAATTTGTAATATTTATATCTGAATCTGTTCTGTATGTAACCACTCCTCCTGAGTCTTCTCTACATATTTGATCCCCACATTTAGACCATGTAACTTCCTCAGCAGCAACAATCATAGTACAACTTGAGTCTCTACATTCATTTGAATCCAGTCTGTCTGATGCTCTAATATCTTTTGTAATTAGACTTGCAACTGTTGAAAGCTCTTCTCGAATATTACTTCTTATATTATTTCTAACTGTTACATTTAAAGAAATCAACATTGCGTTAAAGAAAATAACCATAATAATGCTTATTATTCCAAGACTTACTAACATCTCGACAAGAGAGAATGCTTTCTTATTTTTATTTAATTCAATATGTTTCACGGGTTTTGGGTTAATGTAACTCAATAATTTATACATCTGAGTACCTGTAACCTTTTATAACATTTGCTCTAACATCTCCACCTGGAATAATATAGGAGCTTCTAGCAATAATTTCATAAATTCTTCTACCATTAATACCAGTTCGTGGAATTATTTCTATCTGGACACATACTTGAGATGAAGCAGAAACATCGTCTGGTAATAGGTCATTAACATTATAAATACTAGTCTCTGAACAACTAATCAGAGGTCCTGAACCCGCCCTAACACTTAGTCTGTCATTATTTTCAAGAGATAAATAGATTGAATTGTTAACTGGTCTTTGACTAATATCTGTACTAATTATTAGCCCTGTAGGTGATTTTGCAATCTCTAAAGCTTGAATTAAAACTGTATTGGATGAGTCTTCAATATCATTAACTCTAATTCTTACTAATGAATTAACCATCACACTAATAGAAGCTACCATTGCTGTAGAAACAACTCCTAAGACTATCATTACTTCAGCTAAAGAGGCTGCTTTTTTTGTTTTTCTAATTCTCAACATTAATAGAATTTTCAGTTAAGTTTAAAGTAATATTTCTACTGCTATTACTTCTTGAATGTGTAACTATTATTGTACAAGATCCTGTTGATTGTTTTACCCCATTTGTAAGAGAAAGATTTCCTGACTGATTGACAGCTCCCTGATAAGTCATTAAATCAACAGTCGATCGTTCGAATCCAAATAGCCTTCTATTTCCACAGTCACCTCCAAAACTAAATCCGACTTTACTAAAATTAGGTGCTTGAATATCTCTCGTTACTTGGGTACAGTTTACTCTATTTATTACTCCTGTATCATTACAAGCCAAAAGCGAAAAATCATTTGCCGTAAAGAAAATAGAGTAGTAATCAGGGACAACTGGGACACCTCCAACATTATCGTAAGATACAGAATTTCTCGCCATATTTTGCACTGTCCGAATATATGTGCTAATGTCCGAAAATCCATTTTGTAATTCTATATAATCTCTAAATCTAATTACACCAACAGTTCCGAAGCTTAGAACTAAAGCCATGATTCCCATAACTACCATTGCCTCAACAAGAGTAAAAGCTTTTTTTCTTCTAAGCCCTTTTTCCATTAATTTAAAAACAAAAAGTCAATAATCCTACTACTGTATCCTATACTAATAACATATCCAATTGCAATTAAAGGAACCATAGGTATAAGTACTCCTTTAAATTTTCTTATTATTAATGAATAAATAACTCCAACAAAAGCTCCAACAAAGATTGTAACGAAGATAAATACAACCCCAGGAATAATTCCAAGCATTAAACCTACAAATCCATTAATATCAGCATCTCCCGCTCCAATTCCTTGTTCCTTTGTAATAATTATTAAAAGATAAGTTAAAGCATATAGTGTTAAAAATCCAGCTATGTTAGCTAAATTACCTAAATTTTCAAAAATATCTGATTCGATAATATTTAAGCTTCTTAAAATTATTACTAGAAAATGGATCATAACTGCAAAAAAAAACATTTTTATAGTAAATGGAACTGGAATATTTAAATATAAAACATCATGAACAGCTAAATAGGTAAGACTCGTCAAAGAAGCAAAAAAGATTGAGAAGTGTAGGGCAACTTCAAAGATACTAGGATTCATTGAATCATATATATTTCCCAAGGAGAATCCAAGCAGAGTATAGACAAACATAGAAAAAAGTTCACTTATTCTGAATAATGATTTATTAACTATTTTTTCATTAGTAAAGAATGAGCTAAATGGAATTAATATATAAAGAAAAAATAATTGTCTTGAGTTCTCAATGGCTGCAACTTTCTTTCGAAAATTATTTTCAGTATCGAACTTAATAAAAAAGAAGAAAATTTTTCCTAGGCAACTTCCAATGTATGTATTAAATAATAATAGTAATATGCTCACAAAACTTTTTTAACTACAGATAGTTTAAGGCAGAGTAGCTGGACAATCAACTGTTCCAGCTGAAGTAATACTTCCTGATTCTAATTCCGCACAAAGAATAAAACCTCCTCCTGATCTAGAATAATAATAATTTGTCTCTGATCTACTACTTGATGATCCAGAGCTCCTATAGCCAGTTAAATTTATTTTCTTAACTCCTCCTATATATACTCCATCATCTGTAAATTCTACTTGGCTAGTTTCAGGAACAATTAAGTTAATAATCCTATATTCATTAATTTCTGCTGATATTTCAGCTAGAATAGATCTTCGTTCAGAATCTCTGGACTGTCTTTGAGCTAACATTAAACCTGCAATTCCAAGTACAAAAATAACTGCAGCAATCCCTATAACTACCATTAGTTCAATTAGGTTAAATGCCGCAGCTACTTTCTTACTTTTCATTCAATTTTACCAAGGTGTAAAGTTAGTACAGTCTGATCCGTCGTTACCTAACTGAACATCACTTCCACTTTCTAACTTAACAGCTAACTGGAATGCTCCTCTACTATTAGTAGTAGTATAGCAGTATGCAGTTCCTGCTGTTGAAGAATCTTGATTTGCAGATGGAACTGTAGCACCAGAGAGATCAGTTATTTGTTCCTCGTTTGCTGTTCCGAATCTATAGAATACTCCGTTAGATTCGAAAGTAAGATCTTCTTTAGTGGGATAACTTCCCTCGTCATTGTAATGACCTGCTAACCATAGGTTGACTGTATTTATTACATCTCGTCTTTGAGTATCTCTCAATGATCTTTGAACGATCTGGATGGCTACTACAGACATAGTAACTAATACGGCTATAATTCCCATGGCTACCATTAGCTCAATTAGTGTGAAACCCTTCTTGGTTTTCATAATTGTGAGTATATAAAATATAAAGCATGTATAATTAATACACCTCTTAAAATAGATTAAACAGACAAAAAGGTAATGTCAAGAACTTAAGATCATATCTCTCTCCAATTCGTACAATCAATACTAGCATTCCCAACTTCAAGTATTTTTCCTCCCTCTAATTCAGCTGCAAGCTTAAATGTACTTCCTCCTCCAATTCCTTCTGTTAGATAGCAATATCTAGTACCATTTGAATCAGTGTTATTCGCAGGTGCGGTTGCTCCATTTAATTCAACAACCAATTCTTCTTCTGTGCCTGAAGTGAATTTCATTCCATCACTCTCAAAGGTTATTGAATTTTCTGAAGGATATCTTTGATTATCTCCATTATACCTAGTTATCCAGAGATTAGCTGCATTAATTGCGTCTGATCGCTGAGAATTTCTAACAGATCTTTGAACAATTTGAATAGCGACAACAGACAAGACCACTAAAACCCCAATAATAAACATAGCAATCATTATCTCTATAAGCGTGAAACCTTTTTTCTTTTTCATGAAAATTAGTTAATAAAATTACCTACTGTATAGATTGGAAGATAGATTGCTACTGCTAGGAAAGCAACCATTCCTCCAACTAATACCAATATAAACGGTTCTAGCAATTTTGTTAAGTTTCCTGTTATCTGTTCAACCTCTGACTCATAATACTTGTACATATCATCAAGTACCTGATCTAATTTCCCAGACTCTTCACCGGTTGAGATAATTCTTATTAAAATTGTTGGGAATGCATTATTAATATTACTTTTTGCAATTCCTATTGAAAGAGTATTTCCTTTTGTTAACTCCTCCTTACTATCAATTATAATTTTTTTATAAACTTCACTTGGCATTGCTTTTGAAACAATTGTTATTGCTTCAATAATTGGAATACCACTTCTCATTAACATTGCTGTTAATCTACAAAATTCAGATAATTGAATTTTTGAAAGAAGGTTTCCAAAAACAGGAACCTTTATAAATAATTTATCAATAATCATCTTCCGTTCAGGGTTCGAAACAAAATATCTATAAGTAATGAAAAGTCCTATCACTGCTGCTATGACTGTAACTATAAACAGTGGGTTAGAAGCAAAACGACCTATAGCTACTAAAATTCTTGTTACTAATGGGATGTCTTCTGCTCCTAAACTCTCATAAAGCTGCTCAATTTGAGGAACCATGAATACAATCATTACGAACATAATTAATATTAGGACAACAAAAATAATTGCTGGATAAATCATTGCTCCTGTAATTTTCCCCCTTAAATTTTTTGATTTTTCTAAGTCCTCAGCAACTTTATTTAACATTTCATTTAGATTTCCTGATTTTTCTCCTGCAGCTATTAAATTAATCTGTACTTCAGAAAAAATCCCTCCAACTTGTTCAAATGCTACAGATAGAGAAGAACCAGCCTCAATTTTTTTATAAATTTCTTGAAATTTATCTTGAACAAATTTTTCCTCAGCTTGATCACTAATAATTTTTATTGCTTGAATAAGAGGAATTCCAGCTCCAATCATAGTTGCAAGCTGTTTCGAAAGTAGGACTTTTGTCTTTAAGTTAATACCTGTTAATTCAATATTTCCTAAATTTGAGAAGTCTAAGCCTATATCTTCATTTAAAGACATTACAGTTAGCCCTTGATTAGTTAATAACCTTAATAATTCGTCTTTATTTTGAGCTTCTTTTTTTCCTTCGATCTGTGCACCTGAAGAATTAAGTGCTATGTATTTATATAGTGCCATACTTTACTTTAAACTTGGCTTAGTAGAATATCAAGCTCGTCAGGTTTTATACTTACTTCTTTAGCTGTTTCTATAGAAATTAAACCTTTCTTTATTAAATCTACAAGTGACTTTTCCATAGTCATCATTCCATAGTCTTGTCCTGTCTGGATCATATTATCAATCTGATGAGTTTGTCCTTCTCGAATTGCATTCTTAACTGCAGGAGTAGCTACCAAAATTTCATGAACAGCTTTTCGTCCTCCTCCTGGAAGTGGAACCAGTCTTTGAGCTACAACAGCAGTTAAAACTTGAGCTAACTGAGTTCTTATTTGCTCTTGTTGATTTTCTGGAAATACATCAATAATTCTATCTATTGTTTGAGCTGCAGAATTCGTGTGAAGAGTAGCGAATACTAAGTGTCCAGTTTCTGAAACTGTAATAGTAGATGCAATAGTTTCAAAATCTCTCATCTCACCAACTAAAACTACATTAGGATCTTGTCTAAGAATTGCTCTTAAAGCATTTGGCCAAGTATCGAAATCCTGCCCCATTTCTCTTTGATCTATTAAACTCTGACCCTTAGGAAAAACAAATTCAATTGGATCTTCTAACGTTACAATATGTTCAGCTCTAGTTAAATTAATATGATTTAAAATTGCTGCTAGAGTAGTGGACTTTCCTGATCCTGTTGGTCCTGTTAGTAAAACTAATCCAGAAGGAACCTTCGCTAATTCTTTAGTAATTTGAGGTAACTCAAGTTCATCAATTGATTTAATTGTCTTAGGAATAAGTCTAGCCACTAAAGACAAAGTTCCCATCATTTTAAAAATATTTACTCTGAATCTTCTGTCCTTATACGTATAACTAAGGTCAACCTGTTTTATTTCCTCAATTTTTATATCCTTTCTATTTTCGATAACAATAGAGCAATGCTTTACCATTTCTTCTGCAGTTAGCTCTTTTGCATTTAATGTTTTAAGTTCTCCATCTACTCTAATTATTGGTCTATATCCAACTGTTAAATGTATATCTGATGCTTCTTCAGAAATTGTTCTTTCTACAATTTCAATAAAGCTCATAGTTGCTGTACTTATTTGACTTAAGTCAGTCTGTTGTTGAGGTTGAACAGGAACCTGCAATTGCTGCTGAACAAGAGTATTCTGAGGTATTTCAGGTAATAAATTATTATTAAAATTTACAGGTGCAGGTGTTTGTTGTATTGGATTAGGTTGTGGTTTAGGCACTGGTGGTAATGGTTCTGGTTTTTGTACAGGAACAATGTTTTGAATTTTTTGATCTAAATTCATTGATGGATCAACATTTTGTATTGGTGGAGTCTGCATAGGTTGTTGAACTTCTGTTCTTGTATATTCTTTAACTCCATTTTGTGTTGTAACATTAATATTTTCTCTTAATGGCATATTCTCTCCTAATGTGTTTGTCTGAGTATTATTACCTGGATTTAGAGATGGAGCAGAGTCATCTTGTTTCTGTTCTTCTTTTTTATTTAGATTTATTAATGGCATATCTTAGCTAACTTATATAATACCAGAACATTCAAAAATAATCTTAAGTATTTTGTACTCTCAAAACTTCTTCTATGGTTGTAACTCCTTCAAGAGCTTTTATAAATCCATCTTGAACCATTGTAATCATTCCTTCTTTTATTGCTTGTTCTTGAATTGCATTAATTGATTCCTTTCTAGTAACTAGACTTGCTATAGCTTCAGAAGTTTTTAGTCCTTCGAAAATTCCCATTCTGCTGTCATAACCAGATTGACAACTTGGAGTATTTACAGGCTCATAAAGGGTTACATCAGTTGTATTTTTATCAAAACGAATTATTGTACCATCTGGTTTTGTAATATTAATTCCACCAAGCATGTCTAAGGCTTCATGCAATTTTTGAACTGTTTGAGCACTTGCTTTATATGGTTTTTTAGAATCACAAAGTGTTCGGATAAGTCTTTGACCTACAACTAAATTTACAGTCGAAGCTAAAAGAAAAGGCTCAATTCCCATATCAATCATTCGAACAAATGCTCCCGCTGCTGAATTAGTGTGGATTGTAGAAAGTACAAGTCTTCCAACTAAAGCTGATTGAACAGCTAAACCAGCAGTTTCTTTATCTCGAATTTCTCCAACCATTATTACATCAGGGTCCTGTCTAAGTATTGCTCTAAGTCCACTCGCAAAAGTTAAACCGACTTCTGCATTAACCTGAACCTGATTAACACCATCAACTCTAATTTCAACAGGATCTTCTAAAGTAATAATATTTACCTGAGGAGTGTTTAATATTTTTAATGAACTAGCTAAAGTCTGAGTTTTACCACTTCCAGTAGGTCCAGTTACTAAAATAATTCCTTGAGTTTTAGCTAATGCTTCTTTCATTCTTGAAAGAGCGAGTCCTCTTATACCTGTTTTCTCTAGATCAAGAATTCCCTTAGATTTTTCTAAAATTCTCATTACAATCTTCTCCCCGTAGATACTAGGCATTATTGAAACACGAACATCTACAGCAGGTTTTCCTCCATCTCTAATTTGAAACCTTCCGTCTTGAGGAATTCTATGTTCATCTATTTTTAAATTTGAAAGAATTTTTATTCTTGTTACAACAGCAGAGAGTAGTTTAAGGGGGATTGTTAATTTTTCGCTTAAAACTCCTCGAATTCTAAATCTTACTGATACCTTTGCGTCTCTAGGCTCAATATGAATATCAGATGCTTTATGCTTAATTGCATACTGCATAATCATATTGACAATTTTTATTATTGGAGCACTTCCTAAAGCATCGCCTTCAGATAAACTCATGTCTCCGCCTGCAAGGTTTGTCAATGATGTGTCACCAACTTCTTCTAAAGCTTCTGTTACCTCACTTCCAATTTGAGCTCCGTACTTTGTATCCAACACAGTTTGTATGTCTTGAACAGGAGCATAATAAGCTTCTATCTCCTTTCCGATTATTGATTCTAAATATTTTACCCTTTGTAGATCTAGTGGATCACGCATAGCAGCCTTAGCTTTTGTTGGAAGATTTTCGAAAATAATTGCTTGATTTTCTCTAGCTACATCGAGAGGAACTAGTTGTAAAATTTCTAGAGGGATAGCAACATTTGCAATGTCAATATATCCAATTCCCCTCATTTCTGAGAGAGTTCTTGCAATATCTTGTGAGCTTACAATTCCTTTCTCTAATAATATTTCTTCAAAACTTTTTCCAGAATTTATAGATTCGAATTTTACGGAATTAAATGCCTCATTAGTTATTAATCCTTTTGTAAGCAGAGCATCTAAAAGATTAGTAAGACCTCTAACATTTTTTACAGTTGCCTCACCACCAATATTCTGTTGTACTGCTTGGCTTGAATCCATATGATATATTTATTTGTGCTCTCTATTAATTTACACTATTTTGAAGAAAATTTTAATCTAAGATAGCTAAATTTATGTATTTTCAATCATTAATAATAATTAAGCAAGTAAAAGATAAAACTTCTTTTAAAGATGAAGCTTATAAACTTATTGAATCTATAAATCAAACCACTCCAGATAAGAATTACGAGTTAGAAATTGACATTAAAGAGGGTAAGATGAGTATCGGAGTAGAGGATATTGAAAATGTTGTAAGTTGGAACTCGCTTAAATCGGACTCTCCTAAAATTTGTTTTATTTTTAATGCAAATTTTTTAACTAAAGAAGCTCAAAATGCATTACTAAAAGTTGTAGAAGAACCTCATAGGTTTTCTCAAATTATTTTAGTTACGGACAATAAGAGTGCACTTTTAGATACAGTACTTTCAAGATGCAGGATTATCGAAATAAGAAGCGAGGTAGAAAGTAAGTATGAAGAAGTAAGTGATCTCATAAAAAGTGATTACTTTAGTAAGAAAAAAGAAATCTATGATTTAGCCCAAAATAGAAATAATTTTATTAGTTTTGTAGAAAATTTTCTTAATTTCTGGCTTATAAAATCACTTGAAGATCCAGAGTGGAATAGGGAAACTAATATGATAGAATGGATAGAGAAATGGCAGATAGCTTTGAAATCTAGCGTAAATACAAAGCTTGTCGCTGGATCAGTTTTATTACAATTATCTAAATTATGAATAAAAAGATAGCTTTTTTGATATATGCTTGGGGAACAACTATTGCATATATTTTTCTAATTTTTTGGTTAGCAACAGTACCTCATTTAGCTAATCAAAATGATGAATTTGAATTTTTAATAAAAACAATTTATAGAATGACACTTTACGGTCTTCTATTTATTCTGATTTATCGATCACTAATTTCAACATTTCGAACAACTGTAACAAGATTATCTCAGTGGCATTCAAAAAAAGAGAAATCAGAGGATATTGTTTTTGTATTAATTATTGAAAGCTTGCTTGTTGTTATCAGTGTGTTATTATCACTTATAATTGCAGGTATTGATGAATACCTACAAAGCTTTATTGATGGAAGAAATGCACAAGTAGAGGATGTCCTAATAAGTTTTATGTCCGTATTACTGGCTGCTATCTTAGTTTATAGTACCCCAATCATCGGAGAGCTTGAAGTAACTATAAAACACATCTTTTTTAATGCAACTTCCAGAAAAAATGGTATAAAGTAAAGTCAATATTTTTAAGCTTAGAATCTGTTTATGGCAGATAGTGAAAAAAAAGAGTATTCAGCATCGAATATTAGAGTTTTAAAAGGTTTAGAGGCAGTAAGGAAACGACCTGCTATGTATATTGGAGGTACTGATAATGAAGGTCTGCACCATATGATTTGGGAGCTTGTTGATAATGGAATTGATGAAGCACTAGCTGGTTACGCGACAGAAGTTTCTGTAACTTTAGAAGAAAATGGGTCAGTAACAGTCACTGATAATGGACGAGGTATTCCTGTCGATATTCACCCTACAGAAAAAGTAAGTGCTCTTGAATTAGCAGCTACTGTTTTACACGCTGGAGGTAAATTTGATAGTGAAACATATAAAGTAAGCTCTGGATTACATGGAGTGGGATTATCAGTTGTAAACGCGTTATCAAAAAAATGCAGGATTGAAGTTCATAAAGATGGAAAACTTTATGTTCAAGAATATGAAGAAGGAGTAGCTCTTTATCCTGTAAAAGAAATAGGAAAATCTGATAAGCAGGGAACTGTTATTAATTTTCTTCCAGATGACACAATATTCGAAACAGTTGAATTTAAAGATAAACAAATTCAAGATCGATTAAGGCAGCATGCCTATCTAAATGGTGGCGTTAGATTTACATATATTCATAAAAGTGAGAATGGAGATCAATATTACGGGTTCTTCTTTGAAGGAGGATTAAAGTCATATGTTCGACATATTAATATGCACTTAAATCCGATTCAGAATAAAGTTTTCTATGCAAGAGATGTAGTAGAAGAAGTAGATATAGAAGTAGCAATTCAGTACACTGACGATCTTCAAGTTAGAGAATATGCTTTTGCAAATAATGTTAATAATCCAGAAGGAGGAACACATTTATCAGGTTTAAGATCAGCATTAACTAGAACTATTAATAATTATATTAGTGAATTTGGAATTGAAAAAGAGAAGAGCATTAAGTTAACTGGAGATGATGTAAGAGAAGGATTAACAGCTGCAATTTCTGTAAAAATCTCTGACCCTCAGTTTGAAGGACAGACAAAAATTAAATTAAATAATACTGAAGTTACAGGGCCAGTAAGACAACTTGTTGAAAAAGAACTAAAAGCATTCTTAATTGAAAATCCAAAAGAAGCTAAAGCAATTACAAGTAGAGTTATCCTTGCAAGTAAAGCTAGAAGTGCTGCAAAAGCTGCAAGAGATGCTGTTGTAAGAAAAGGAGCATTAGAGGGAAGTGGATTACCAGGTAAGTTAGCTGATTGTTCAAGTAAGAAACCTGAAGAGTCTGAACTATATATTGTAGAGGGAGATTCAGCTGGAGGACCAGCAAAACAAGGACGAAATAGGCATAATCAAGCTATTCTTCCAGTTTTTGGAAAACCAATTAACTCTGAAAAATATAGGTTAGATAAGGTATTGGGAAGTGAAAAAGTTGCTGATTTAATTAAGGCGATTGGAACTGGAATTGGTGATTTATTTGATATTTCAAAACTTCGATACCATAAAATTATTCTTATGGCCGATGCGGATGTCGATGGATCACACATAACAACTTTGAACTTAACACTTTTCTATAGACATTTAAGAAAAATTATTGAGAATGGACATTTATATATTGCCCAACCTCCTTTATACAAGGTTAATTTTGGAGCGAATGATACTGTATGGGTAAAAGATGATGCTGAATTACAAAAGTTATTAAAACAACGAGACACTAAGAAATCCCTTTCAATTCAGCGATTTAAAGGATTGGGAGAAATGAATGCAGAACAACTATGGGAGACAACTATGAACCCAGAAACTAGAGTACTAAAAAAAGTTATAATTGAAGACGCTGAAGAAGCTGATAAATTATTCGATATTTTAATGGGTAATGATGTTCCTCCAAGAAAGAAATATATTCAGACTTATAGTCAGGAGGCTGAGCTAGACATATAACAACAAATTACTAAAAACTAATACCTAATAACTAGAAACTAAATTATGTCAGACGAAAAAGATACAACACAAAAAGTTAATACTGATAATTCTGGTGTAAAGGAGCAGAGTATTACAGAAGAGTTAAAGCAAAGTTACATTAACTACGCAATGAGCGTAATTGTAGCTAGAGCTCTTCCTGATGTTAGAGATGGTTTAAAACCAGTGCAGCGAAGAATTCTGTATACAATGCAGAAAATGAATATTATGCCAGGAAGTGCATACAAGAAAGTTGCAAGAATTGTTGGAGACACAATGGGTAAGTACCACCCTCACGGAGACTCATCTATTTCGGACGCCCTTGTCCGAATGGGTCAAGACTTCAATATGAGATATACTCTTGTTGATGGACAAGGAAACTATGGGTCTATTGATGGTGATCCTCCTGCTGCTATGAGGTATATTGAGGCAAGATTAGATAAATATGGAGCAAAAATTTTAGAAGGACTAGATAAAAGCACTGTAAACTATAATCCTAACTACGATGGTAATGAGGAAGAGCCTGAAGTTCTTCCTGGTTTACTTCCAAACATTCTTGTAAATGGTAATGAAGGAATTGCTGTTGGAATGGCTACTAAGATTCCTCCTCATAACTTAAATGAGGTTATTGATGCAATTCATGTACTTCTAAACGGAGAAAATATTTGGGAACCTGATGATAGTTTTCAAAAAGTTGATTATGAAAATGATGTTAGAAGAGTAGAACATTTAGATAATCTTCCGAAAAATAGATTTATTAGATTTAACTCTTCAGTTGAACTTAAAGAACTGCTAAAACATGTTAAAGGACCCGATTTTCCAACTAGAGGAGAGATCTATGATGTAAGTGAAATTAATAAGATATATGAAACTGGTCGAGGACGAGTTCTAATGAGAGCTGTGTCTGAGATTGAAGAGGTTAAAGGAGGAAAATATAGAATTATAATAACTCAGCTACCTTATCAGGTAAACAAATCAGCACTTATAGCTAAGATAGCTCAGTTATATAAAGATAAGAAAATTGATGGAATTACTGATTTAAGAGATGAGTCTAATAGAGAAGGTATTAGAATAGTTATTGAATTAAAAAGAGATGTAATTCCTAAGACGGTAGAGAATCAATTATATAAATACACTGAAATGCAAAAAACATTCAGTGCAAATATGCTTGCACTAGTCGATGGAGAGCCTCAATTACTTTCACTTAAGAAAATCTTAGAGCTTTATATTACTCATAGACAAGAAATTGTAACTAGAAGAAATGAATTTGAGTTAGCTAAGCTTAGAGAAAGAGAGCATATTCTAGAAGGATTAATGATTGCTCTAGACAATATTGATGAAATTATTAAAATCATTAGAGAATCAGAAGATGCAGATAAGGCAAGAGATGAATTAATGAGTAGATTTAAATTATCTGAAATTCAAGCTCAAGCTATTTTAGATATGCAGCTTAGAAGATTAGCTGCTTTAGAACGATTAAAAATAGAACAAGAATACAAAGATGTAGTTAATAGCATTAAAGAAACTCTTAAAATTCTTACAACTCCAAAGAAAGTTATTGAGATTATTGGAGATGAACTTAAGGATCTAAAGGAGAAACTAGGAGATGAAAGATTAACAAAAGTATTTAAGAATAAGCCAGGTGAAATTAACGAAGAAGATCTTATCGGTGAAGAACAGACATTAGTTACAATCAGTAAGCAAGGATACATAAAGCGAACAAAGATGGACACTTACCAGAAGCAGAAACGTGGTGGTGTTGGAAAGAAAGCCTTAACAACAAAAGATGACGATTCTGTTAGACATGTATTTATGTGTAATACTCATGATCAAATTCTATTCTTTACAAATAGAGGAAAAGTTTATGCATTAAAAGTTTACGAAATCCCTGAATACTCAAGAACAGCAAAGGGATTACCAATCGTAAACCTTGTACAAATGCAAAATGATGAGTTAGTAACAAGTGTACTAACGAGAAAAGAAGGAGGAAGTATTATTGATGAAGATGTTTCTCAAGAAGGGGAAGAAGTTTCAGAAAAACAAGGTTTTGACTATAAATATTTATTTATGGCTACAAAAGGCGGAGTTGTAAAGAAAACTTCTCTAGATGACTTCGATAACATTCGATCTAACGGCTTAATTGCAATTAGTCTAGATGACGGTGATGAATTAATCTGGGTAAGACCTACAACAGGTGAAAGTGAAGTTATTTTAATAACAAGATTAGCAAAATCAATTCACTTTAAAGAGGAAGACGTAAGACCTACAGGTCGATCTTCAAAGGGAGTTAGAGGAATTAGAATTAAAGAAGGTGATAACTTAATATCTATGGATGTAGTTAGAAATACTGAGGATTTTGTCCTAACAGTATCTCAAAATGGATACGGAAAATTAACAAGAATTAGTGAATTCACATTACAGAATAGAGGTGGAACTGGAATCTTTGCTATGAGAGTTAATAAGAAAACTGGTGAAGTTGTTTCAGCTAGACTTCTTGATCATCCAGATAAAGAGTTATTAATTCTAAGCTCACATGGACAGGCTGTACGAATTCCTACAGTTGACTTACCTGTTCAGGGAAGACAGACAAGTGGTGTTAGATTAATGAAGGTAAAAGGAGACGATACAGTAGCTGCTATTGCGGTAGTTTAACAAGATGAAAGGACTACTATTTTCAGCTTGGGGTGCTTGTAAGCATTCCTATACTTTGTTCTTAGAAGGATTATCTCTAGACATGCAGGCGCTTAGTTTACCTGGGTTTTGTAACGAACCCATTGGCAGTACTATTGATCCAGATATTTATTTAAATTTCATCAGTCAAAAATTAACTGCTAAAAAATGGAGTTTAGTAATCGGACATTCGCTTGGTGCAAACCAAATTCTTTCATTGGCAAGCCTTAAACCCACTCTTTTTGAACATATTGATAAGATTTTCTTAATCGACCCTGCATTAAACCGTGGTCCAAAGCCATTTCAGAAATTTATTTTAAATAACTATATACCTAATTTTTTAAAAATATTAATCTTAAAGAAAGTACATAAAAGAAGTAGGGTAAATCTAGAAGAGTATAAGACTCTTTATAGAGTTGAGTTTAAATCTAACCTTGAATTCATTAAAGATGAAAGTATAAGAAAGAAGATAGTTGTAATTTCTGGTTCCAATCCATTCAACGTCCATCCCAATAAGGATGCAAAATCCTTTACAGAAAAATATGACTTAAGACTTGTGTACCTCATAGAGGAACCACAATGTCTCTTATAAATAATCCAAGACAGCTATTAGAGATTACTAATGCCAACATTTAAAGAAGTAAAAAGTTATTTAGAAACTGTTGATAGTCTTTTTCTCATTCCACACGATAAAATCAGAAGTATCGTAATTAAATATTTTAAACTGGATGGAGTATAGTGTAAGCTCAAAACTAAGTGCAGAAGGCAATATAGGCTTGATAACCTAATCTATTTAGCAAAGGGTAGAATTAAAAAACAAAAAGCAGAGAAGAGCTAAGGTATTCTAAATATCACTTCCAATTGAATTCTAGCCAAGGTTATTATTACCTTTTTTATAAATAAAATTGGCCCCTAAATAGAAAATATTTAATACTCCTATTCTACCAAATAGCATTAAAATTATTAGGACCCATTTGGAAGCTATTCCTAATCCAGCATAACCACCTGTTGGTCCTTCATTGATTTTGCCATAAAAGTCTGCTGGTCCAATATTACCAAGGTTAGCTATAGATGCATTCATTGCTGTTGAAAAATCTACTAGATTACGATCAAAAATCATTATTAGTATGCCTCCTAAGACAAACAGTATTAGATAAAACGCAATATTAATGTTAATTAAACTCATATCTCTTCTACTAAAAACACTTGTATCAATTTTTACAGGCTGAAATTCATCTTTATTATTGGAAAAATTTGAAACCTCATTCTTTGCGTTTTTAAAAAATGCGATTAGTCTTTTTACCTTTAGTCCACCACCAGTAGAACCAACAGTTCCGCCAACAAAATATACAATAAACAAAAGAGCGACAGCTTCAATAGGCCATACACTGAAATCAGCATTTGCTAAACCTGTAGTGGAAATTACAGACCCAACAGCAAAACTTGAGTATCTTAATAATTGCTCTACAGATCCATAGTAATGATCCCTGAATAATATTAACGCTATCCCCAATGTTATTGTAAAACTAACTAAACCATATATTTTCATTTCTTGATTCTTTAGAAGTGATTTAATATCTTTTTTAAATATTAATAAGAACCAAATTCCAAAATTAGCTCCACTAATAAACATGAAAATTGTAATAATCCATTCAGATACAGGATTTTGAAGTCCTCCAATTATTAAAGTTCCATTTTCTGTTGAAGTTGGCAACCCTACGCTTGTCGAATAGTGACTAAATCCACCTGTGCCAAGTGTCGAGAAACTATGATTCACTGCATCATAAACATTATCGTACCAATGTTCGTAAGGAAGAGTTCTAAATAAGCTCCCTGAAATAATAAGTAAAACAATCATTAAAATAGTTAGAAAACTATAAACCTTAATAAAATCAAACCCTGAATTTCTTGCTTCAAATTCATCTTTGAATTCTGTAGCTTCAGGTGATTCAACTTCTGCATTAATGAGGTTAAATCTACTATATTTAAAGTTATTAATAATTGTAATTGTCATATATACAAGTCCCATTCCTCCAATCCAATGTGACGTAGTTCGCCACATTAAAACGCTTCTAGGTAAAGACTCAATATCTAAAAGTATGCTTGAGCCGGTTGTAGTTAAACCTGACATAGATTCAAAAAAAGCATCCGTAAAAACTCTTAGAAAACTAAAACTTTCTCCGATTGGTGAGTTTGGGAATCCAGCCAAAATAAAAACAACAGAGGATATTAGGCTCGCTATAAGCCAAGCTAAAACTACTATTAAAACCGACTGTTTAAAATTCAATCTATTATACTTTTGAAAAATTTTCTTTTTGTGAAGATAATGACCGATTAAAAAGAGTAGTAATGAAAGTATTGAGCCTACTGTTGTGGGAATTATATTTTCAGACTTATATCTAGAATCATTTATTACTAAATAGAAAATTCCTACTAAAGTACTAAAAACTAACCCTAAAAATATACTTAACTGTAAATGAAGTGCAACAATTAATGTGTAAAAATACTTATTCAAATTTAATAGATTAATCAAGTGGAGTATAACTCCATATTGTAACCGAAAACAAGTGACAATTTTTGTATAATAAATGTCACATATAAACATACTCAAAGTTAATGCAGAGAAGGGTGATTTCTCTTCTCTGCCTATGAAAACAGAGTAGTGGCCATTATAAAAAAGAGTCTATTTTATGAATTATTTCTTCAAAAGTTAATGGCTTTTTTAAATCTTTAATTTGTTCTGCAATATAAAGTTCACGTTCAACCGTTTCAAATGGTTTTTGTATAAACTCAGAAAGCTTTGATTCTGGAATCCATTCAAATTCACCTTCTTCATTTGATTTAAGTTCACCTTTAGGATCTAGTAATCTTACAAAATAAAAGTATTTATCTTCAAGAAGCTCATCAGTTTTATTATCGTAAACCCTATGATGTTCAATCATAAATACCTCTCCTGTTACACAATCTAAATTAGTTTCTTCTTTTAGTTCTCGGATAGCTGATCCAACAACTGATTCACAGTATGGGACTTTTCCAGATGCAAAGCCTTGGTGATCATAAAAAGGATGTTTTTTCCTTGTATACATTAGGAATTCAAACTCTCCATCCTTATTTTTTCTAGCACAACAAGTTATTGCTCCAATCTTTCCCTGCTTTTGAGCAGCTTTCTTATCTGTATCCATTCTGTTTGCATATTCTTTTCCTTTTAGGGTTAAAGAATATGTTTTATCTGAATGTTTTTCTATTAACTTATCTTTTATAAGTTGCTTTATATGAAATGTTAATTGATTATTTTCTATATTTTCGGGTTTTAAATCACTAAATGTTGCTTTAGGTTTAAATAATAAAGTTTTCATTATTTCCATTTGAATAAAATGATTTTCCATTCTTATATTTTTAAAAACTATTTATTAATAGATAAATTTATCTTGTTATTTGTATTTTTCCATAAAAATACTTAAAAAAAGTCAACTCAACTTGCTTGACTGCTAAAAGCCAATACAGTACTTAATTATAGCCTACGAAGCCATCAGAGGCGATTTTAGAAGCTTTATTTTAAAAAAGGTATTCTCAGTCATTTAGAAATTATCCTAAATTAGATGTTCAGCTAAATCTCTATGAATTTGTAGTTTTTTACTAAGAAAGAATAGAGCATTTTAATAAAAAAGTATTTTCATTTTTTAAACTATATGAATTAAGAAAATAATTATTAAAAAGAATTAATAAAAACATTTTTTAGGAAATATAGAAAATAAGAGTAATAAAAAATAAAAAGAATTTAGAATTTTAATTTTTGTAATTTTGGTTTTTTGTTAAGGGGTTCTCTTCACTCGTTTTCTTAGGTTTTACTCAATATAAGGGTAATTATACTCAGTAACTTATTACTGTAAAACGTCAGTGTTTCTCTAGAGAGTACTACTACTTTTAAAACACAAGTACTTATATATTTTCTAATAATCTCTACCAATCCAAAATTCAATGTCTTAAGTATTAGTGAATAATGTTACCTGCTAAATGTATCCATGTCCTATATTATCCAACAAAAGTTATCCACCCTACTCTATATCCAATATATTTACGTAACAATCGTAACAGTACTATATTTTATAAAATTACTCAAAAAACCCTTTACCACTCTACTCTTACAAAAATATACTAGTGTATCTACAATTTTAGAATTTGGGATATTGAGATTTATTATTTATATAATCGTTCCATTTATTCCCCAGTTACTGTTTAGAATCAAGAGGAATGTAACTAGAGATATTAAAATTGCGTACTCTATCCATACGTGCCTGCTTAGCTTTGGTCGTATTTCTAAAGCTACACTTAGAAGAATATAGAAACATACAGCAATTGTTAGAATTGCGTATACGTAGTTAATAGGCCAGATTGAAAGTACAAATATCCCGTATATTAAGGCTAAGGTAATACTACTTGATCTTATAATCGCTTGTTTTGGTGTTACATTTTCAAGCATTAATATTGCTGAGAATGTTAGGTAAAAGATTGGAGTAACAATAAATACAATTTTTTCGAAGAAGTTAAACGATGCTCCAAAGAAAAGAATTAGAATTAAGTATGATGATATTAATGAAAATATAAACTGAGAGGCTCTAGCAGCCTGTTCTAGAGGAATTTTTACATTAATCGATGTATTTAAGATGTTTGTAGTTAATACGACAAAATAAGAGATTATATAAAGTAATAGAGAGAATACTATTGATAGAATAAGTTTGTTAAACTCATAGCTTTCTGAGATTAAAAATGAATAAGAAAGGAGAAGGTAAGGTATTACAACAGCTGAAGGATAAAATCCAAGCACCATTGTCTTCATATCAGAAACATCAAACCCTAAGACAGCAAAAGTCCCTATTAAAAGTATTATTCCAAGAAGTAAGCTTCTTCTGAATACTGTAGAATTTGCTCTTGTTTCATTATCATTTTGATTATAAGTAAAATCTACAAGATCTGCTTGATCGTTGAACTCTTCTAAAGAAATATTAATATTATTTGTTATTCCAAAATTATCTTTTACAACTATTTTTATTTCTCTAGGAATAGATCCGTCTAACCCTTTAGAGAAACTTGTCTCACTCCCAGAAAGTTCAAAACTTTGCTCTGAAATACTAATAGAAATGGATTTAATATCAATTTCTGTAGGTTCATCCCAAGTAAGTCTTAAAGAACTTGTTGAAGCTAAAACTCTTATATTTTGAAGCTCATTAGGTGGAGTAATTAAAGCTCCTATCCAAGCAAGGATTGGAGTAGTAAAAACAAAGAAAAAAATACTGACAGCAGCAGACAGTATTATAATTCTATTTCTTACATTTATTTCTCGTACTCTCTTGATCATTACAAAACTATTGTATTATAAATTTCAATCGCTTTCGATGTTGCCATTCTACCTCGATGAGTACGCTCAATAAAGCCTTTTTTTAATAGAAAAGGTTCATAAACTGTCTCAACTGTTTCTGGTTCTTCTGAAATTGAAGCTGCTAAAGTTCCTAGGCCAACAGGTTTACCGCTAAAATTTTGAATTAATGCGCTCAAAATCGCTCGATCAGTCCTACTTAAGCCCTGTTCATCAATATCAAGAAGCTCTAATGCCTCCCTAGTCGTAATCATATCTATTAATTCTTTGTTATTAACAGTTGCTAAATCTCTAACTCTTTTTAAAATTCTAATTGCAATTCTGGCTGTCATTCTTGATCTTTTCGCAATTTCTACGCTTGCATCATCATTAATTCTTATGTTCATCATATTTGCCTTTTGTCTTACTAGCTCAGTTAACTCATCTTCATTATAGAAATCTAATCTGAAATTCATTCCGAATCTATCTCTTAATGGAGCACTAATCATTGAAAGTTTAGTTGTTGCCCCAATTATTGTAAATTTCGGAAGGTCAATTCTTAGTGTTCGAGCATTCGGACCTTTTCCAATTACAATATCTAAGACATTTTCCTCCATTGCAGGATATAAAATCTCTTCAATTGTTCTTTTTAATCTGTGTATTTCATCAATGAAAAGCACAGAATATGGTTCAAGAGAAGTCAAAATTGCAGCTAAATCACCGGCCTTCTCTATTACAGATCCGCTAGTCACATGGAGGTTATATCCGAGCTCCTTAGCAATTACATAAGCAAAAGTAGTTTTTCCTAAACCAGGAGGACCATGAAAAAGAATATGATCTACTGAAGCATCTCTTTTCTTCGCAGAATCAATCATAATTCCTATGCTCCTCTTCTCTACATCTCTTCCAATAATTTCAGAAAAATTTTTTGGTCTTAATGCTCCCTCTAAATTTACCTCTAATTCACTTTTAACGCTTGGTGATGTTATATCCTCTTCCATTATAATTTTAGTAATAATGTCTTTATTAATTCTTGTTCTGATAGGCTATTTATAGCTAACTTATCTAACTTAGACAACGAACTAATTATGTCTTTCTCCCTGTATCCTAGTGATTTAAGGGCATCTTTAACATTTTCTATCTTTTTATCATCTAACACTCTTCCGCTAACAACATTGCCTGTAACTTTTGAAATATCTACCTTGTCTTTTAGATCCAATATTATTTTCTCAGCTGTCTTTCCTCCTACTCCTTTTACCTTTAACTCTTTTGAATCAGAGTTATAAATAGAAGTAACAATTTGATCATGACCAAGAACTGTAATTAAATTTATTGCTGTTTTTGCACCAACTCCAGAAACAGAAAGAAGCAGTTTAAAGATAGAAAGCTCTTCTTTAGTATTAAACCCCCAAAGAGAAATATCATCTTCTCTTACATTTGTATGAATAAAAAGAGAAACATTATCTCCTTCATTTAATGCTCCAAAATTTACTGCATGAATATTGTACCCTACTCCATTAACATCAACGATTAAACTCCCATCGTCTAATACACATTTAAGTTTTCCATCAATAAATCCGATCATCTGTTAATTATACATCATATTATTCCTCCCCTAGCAGGGGAGGTTTAGGAGGGGTAGATTTATACATTCTACCTCCCCTTTTCCCTCCTGCTAGGACGGGCTAATGAGTGTTTAAATGACATGTAGCTACAGCTATTGCATCAGCAATGTCATCTGGCTTAGGAATTTCTGGAAGCCCATAAATAAGTTTTATCATCTTCTGAATTTGTTTCTTCTCTGCCCTTCCATAACCAGTAAGAGCAGTCTTTACCTGTAGCGGTGTGTAATCGAATGTAGGAAGATTTCTATGCTCAGAAGCTAAAAGAATTACTCCTCTTGCCTGACTTACTGAAATAATTGTTTTTTGATTTTTAAAATAGAAAATACTTTCTACAGCAACTATATTTGGTGAAAATTTATCAATAACTTCCATAAGTCCTGAGTAAATTAACCCTAATCTATTAGTAACACTTTGCTCAGGTTGTGTTAGTACAGCTCCACATTCAATGAGTTTATTCTTGTTTGCAAACATAGGATCTTTTTCAACAATTGCCCAACCGCAAATAGCGATCCCAACGTCAATTCCAAGCACACGTTTTTTTGAATCCATTTTTAGAAGTTAGTCCAAATATTTGAAATGTCTGCATTTTCTTCAAATGCTTCCCTTATTTCTTCTGTTCTTTTTTCTGTTTCCGAATCAATTTCAATCATATTCTCAGTAGCTTTTATTAGTTCTGCTTTCTCAACTTCAATATTAGGAAATTTTCCTTTTATTGAATCAAAAATTCTTTTTAGGTCAATCTTTTCAGTTGAAATAATAATCTTTCTATACTCATCATTTTTTTCAACATCAATAATGCCTTCAATTTCAAGCAATTCAAGAACTATCTCATCGATATCATTATCTTCAGGAACATTTATTAAAATCATTCCTTGCTCTTTAAACTGCCATGAAATAGATCCCTCCGAAGCCATTTTTAGTCCTAATTTATTCGCAATAACTTTCAGCTCAATGACTACCCTATTTGGATTATCAGTCTCACAATCTACTATAAAAGCTGTTCCATTAGGTCCGTAAAACTCATAAGTGTTTTCGAAAGTTGCGTCATCAGTATCAGAAATTCCAAGTCCCTTATCTATTGCTTTTTGGATCTTATCGTTTGGCATGTTCGCTGCCTTTGCTTTATCAATCGCAACCTTTAACATTGGGTTAAAACCTGGATCTCCACTTTCTCCAAGTTTTACAGTTACAGTTATATCTTTAGAAAGTTTCGTAAATACTGAAGCTCTTTTTTTATCCTGTGCTTCTTTAGTTCTTTTAATATTTGCCCATTTTGAATGACCTGCCATAACTAATCTGCTAACACTAAAATTAAATCCCCTGTTTGATTATAAGGGTACTTTCCAACTTCGATTTTAACATCACCTCTCAAGCTTTGTTGAACCGCTAAAATTGTATTAGTGTATTTAGTGAAATCACTTTCATCTCTTAAAAATAAAGTCGTCTCTTTCTCTGACTCAAAATAATTTCCAAATTTAACTATATTAATTCCCTGATTTTGAAGCTCTCTTGAAAGTGCTGAAGCTAATCCACGAACTGTCGATGCATTATAGATCTCTATTTCACACTGTTCTGCTAGAATCTCAATATTACTTAAAAAACCAAGTAATTTTTCATCAATAATTATGTAATTAGGCTCAATACTTAAAACCTTATCTGGTGATTCGTAAATATTTCCGTAATCAAGTCCAAGACTAACAATCTGAATACTTTTGCCTGAACTAAATCTTCCGAAAAATCTTACAAGCTCACTCCGAGACATATCTGTATAGATATTTTCTGTAACTTTAGGTAATGACCAGAAAAGTCTAAACTTATTTAGTAGATCAAAAGAATTTTGAAAAAAATCATAAGTTGCTTGGGTCTGATTATTTATATATTCTGAATTATTAATAAGATCTGTATTAAAAATATTATCATCAAGATTTATTTTTTTATCTTGAAAATAAGAATTAATGTACTCTGTTCTCACCATAATGTATCTGTCAATTCTTACTCCAAGCATTGTACTTATTGCATCATTTAATTTATGCATTTTTGTACCACCTTCATCACTTTCTACCTCATTAAGAAACGATCTTAATGAAACATTTCCATATTTTTGAGATGAAAATAATGGAGTAACTTGTATTAACTTTGTTTGATCTCCATGAGCTGCAATAACAATATAATCTACATATTTATAATTATCATTTTCTGAAATTCCATATATTACAGTGTGAAAGTAATTGCTGTTAAAGATTGTAGGCTTTGTCGCCAAATCGTTTGATTCAAAAGGTTTAGGCTGAATAGAAAAATAAGTAGATACAGGATAAAGGATTATTGTTAGTACAACTGATATTAATAAAACAATCTTAACTAATGAAGGAATATTTCCAATTAATTTCTTAATGAAAGATAGTGAAAATATTAACTGAATATGATCATTTGCTTTTTTACCCTTTTTTTTAGAACCTCTACTTCTGCGTCGAAACTTATTTAAAGCCTGACCAATAAAGCTCTGTTCAAAACTAAACCTTAATGCCATGAATTATTCTATCGCAAGTTTACTTTCTTTTCTTTTTCTTATGCTTTTTATGTTCTGTTTTAGGAGCTTCAGGCACCTCATTTTCATCATCCTCTTCTTCAATAATAAAGAAGCCTTTTACTTCACGCATAGTTGCGGTGAAGTTATGTTTAAGTTTAGAAATACTTCCTTTATGATCTTTTTGTTTTTTCCCTAACTCAATTTTTGCAGATGGTTCTTCTTTCTTCTCTGCAAGCTCTTCAATAACAGTCACTGAACTTTCATCAGGATCAATTGATAGATTCATATTAAGATTCGATCTTTTTTCTTTATCAATTACTTTTCCATTAATTCTTAAATCAAAAGACATTACAAAATCGTTACTTTTATCTAAAAATTTTACAATAGGGACATGAAGAATGTGATCATCTATAGATGAGCCCTCCATATCATCACTTTCGTCAGGTCTTATAATTATATAGAAAATTAAACCTGGAATATTAAGAGGTAATATTAGAAAAAAGAAAAGTACTGGAAGATAAGGATTATTAAATTTCTTTTTAGAATCAAGATAAACCCATGTAGGTACTAAAATCCAAAGAATCAACAGGTATGCAAATGTTACTATTATTAGTGTTTCAATTCTTAAATTGTCTAAGAAGTTTTGTAAGCTATTTATCATATACAGTAAAGAAAAAATAAGTTTTCACCACTCTCTCCAGAGCTCTGAGATTATATCAGACAAGTTTGAAATTGCCCATAAATATTCACAATTAGTTAATTCTAATGAAATATTTTTAATAAAAGGCTTTATTACCTTTTCTCAAATTGCTAAATTATATAAAGCAGTAAAGAAACTATCTGAAATTTAATAAAATACTTTTGGCCTAATATTTTGAAAAAGACAAAAGAGTCTGTAGCTCAAAAAATAAAAATAATTAAAGAATTAAAGAGCTCTACTAGATCTGAGATTATTCTTGTATTTGTAATTTTTTATTTGTTAACTCTACTTGTACCTTTTATTGCATTTACTCAGCTCTCAGCAGCAACAAGAACTTGGGATGGAGGTGGAGCTAATAATAACTGATCAACTTGCGCAAACTGGTCTGGAGATGTCTGCCCTGCAGCAGCAGACACTATTATTTTTGATGGGACAAGCTCAAAAGATGCTATAGTAGATGCTAGTTTTGTTGGAACAGTATATACCTTAAATATAAATAGCGGTTATACAGGTACAATATCTCTTGCAAGATCTTTAACTGTTTCAAGTGTATATAATCAAAATAACGGTAATTTTATCGCTGGAAGCCATCCTGTTAATTTTCAAACATTTACATTAAATGGTGGTAGTTTTACTGCATCCACTGGGATAACAACAATTTCCAGAGGAATGACCATAAGCCCTTCGGCTACTTTTAACGCAAGTGGAGGTACATTAAATTTAAATCCTACAAGCAGTTATACCTACTCCTGTGGGAATGCTGTGTTTAATCTTGTTACATTAAATGCAAATATTAGTTCTTCCAGCTCAAATACGACAGTTAACAGTGATTGTAACTTTCCATTGGGTAATAATCCTAACCTTTCTAGACCTGGGAATTTGCTTGTTTTTGGAACTTTATCAGGTACAGGAACTCTAAGTGCATCGAATGTTAATGGATCTGTTCGATTAAATCCCGGGGCAGTTTTATCAGGATTTAGTGGTTTTGACTCTAGATCCTTATATGTAATTGGCTATACTGCCGACTTTTCGGGATTTACTACATTTAATTTAAGTGTAACCGTCGTTGTTCAAAATGGAGGTAGTTTATCTCTTCCAAGTCCTACTGGAGCTATTAACATAACTTCTCTTTCTGTACTTGATACTAGTACATTTACTGCTCCGTCTGGAATAATTTCAATTAGTGGTGATTTAGATATAGATTCAACTGCAACTTTTAATCAAAATAATGGTACTGTAAATTTCACCTCAACAAGTAGTGTAGATTATTTTTGCGGGAATGCTGTTTTTAATGTTGTTAATTTAAACGCAAATGCATCTTCTTCTAACGCAAATGTAATCATAAGAGATGATTGTACTTTCCCAATCGGCAACAATCCAAATATTTCTCGTCCAGGAAATTACATTATTTATGGAACTTTAACAGGTTAAGGGACAATTAACACAACAAGTGTATTTGGAGGTATAAGATTATATCCTACAGCAAATTTAGTTGGATTCAGTGGAATTGATTTAAGGTCTCTTTATATTACAGGAAAGAACATTGATTTCAGTAGCTACACGACTTTTAATCTTCAAGGAATTTTAGAAGTGTCTAATGGAGGCAATTTAGTCTTACCAATTCCAACGGGGCAGATTTTAGTTTCAACATTTAATGTTACAGATACAAGTACTTTCACTGCTAGTCCTGGAACTATGACTTTTACTGGAAATTTTACAGTTGCTAACACTGCTACTTTTAATGCAAATGGTGGACATATAAATTTTAATCCAAGTTCAAGCACTACTTTTTCATGCGGAAATGCAATATTTAATACTGTCACACTTAACAGTTCGATTTCAGGAAGTGGGAGTTTAACCATTAATAGTAATTGTAATTTACCTTTAGGTAACAATCCTAACGTTGGGGATATAGGCACACTTAACTTACTTGGAACATTATCAGGTTCAGGAACTTTTACTGCTACTAACGTTTCTACTATTATTCTACAATCAACGTCTTCTTTAAATGGGTTTAATGGTCTAAATACAAGAACAATTAACATCTCGGGAAAAGCATATGATTTCTCTAGCTTCTCAACATTCAATTTAAATGGTGGATCAATTGATGTTTCTAATGCTGGGACATTAATACTACCTTCCTCTCTAGGCATGATCCAAATTAGTGCACTTGATTTAAATGACACAAGTACTTTTACCACTCCATCAGCTGGAATTGCTGTAAATAATAATTTTTTTGTTGATAGTGGAGTAACATTTAATCAAAATGGTCCGATTGTTCTTAATCCAAATACAAATGTAACTTATGAATGCGGTAATAAAACATTTAGTGATGTATCTTTGTCTCAAGCTTATTATCTTTCTGGAGCAATAACATTGCAGGCAACATGTACATTTAATATTGGTAACAATCCAAGTTTAGGTACATTTCAAACGTTCAATCTATACGGAACTCTGGTTGGATCTGGGACTCTTGATGCTTCATCAATTACAACCTTAGGATTTTACTCTACTGCAAATTTGAATGGATTTAGTGGACTTAACTCTATATCTTTGACAGTAAGTTCTGCAAATATGAATTTCAGCTCCTACTCACCATTCACATTATCAGGAACTATAAATGTATCAAGCGCAGGTACCCTAGTTTTACCTACTGGTTCTATAAATGCTGCATCCGTTAATATAACCTCAGGAAGTACTTTTACTGCCCCTCCTTCAGAGATGACAGTGAATTCAACATTCTTTCTTGGAAGCGACACAACATTTAATCATAATAATGGTTCAATTAGATTTATTGGGGGTACTGCAACTATTGCTTGTAACAATAAATTATTCAATAATGTTTCCTTTACTGGACAAACTGATACAAAAACAGTTTTAAATAACTGTACTTTACCATTAGGAGAAAGTCCTATTATCCCAGATGATTTAACGCTAAGCGATGTTTTATCCGGAACAGGTAAGCTTACAACCATTGGATCCTTTACCTTGAACTCTGGATCTTCAATAAGTGGGTTTAATGAGTTAGAAACTGGACATATTTTACTTAACGGAGGGACTCTTGATTTAAGTACATACAGCAACGTTGTAATTAATAATACTCTTAATCTTTCTTCAGGTACTTTCACTGCCCCAAGTACAATTAGCGTTAAAGGAAATTTTCAAAGGGGTACTGCAACATTTAATCATAATAATGGAACTGTTGTTTTAAATGGTAACTCACAGGATATTGTTGGTAGCACTACCTTTTATAATTTAACTAAAGAAATTACCACTGATATAACGAATGTAATTTTAGAATTCCAAAATGGTACAACACAAACAATACTCTGAACTCTAACTCTTAAAGGTTTGGATTCCTCTCATAGACTTTTATTAAGATCTTCAAATAATGGTAGTCCATGGTTAATCGATCCAAGCGGGACAAGGGATATGCTGTATATAGATGTTAGAGATTCGAATAACATTAATGCATCAACAATAGTTTTAAGCGGAACTGGTAGTAACAATAGTGGGAACAATACAAATTGTGATTTTGTAAATAGTACCCCAAATACTCCTACAGAACTTGGTCCATCTGAAGTTGTCAGCGGTAATGTGATTTCAGATTACACACCTAGTTTTACTTTTAGAACTAGAGATCAATTAAACCCTTTAGATACATTAAGCTACAATATTCAAATCTCATCAAGCTTTGATTTTTCTAATTTAGTTGTAGACTATACCTCTGCTCTAACAAATCAGGGAATTAAGACTTTTACTGTTGGTCAGGCTGCCGGATCAGGTACCTATACAATTGGCTCTTAAGGACAAACATTACCTTTAGGAAATTATTATTGGAGAGTTCGTTCTACAGATAACAATAGTGCTACCTCAAGTTTTGCTGTAGCTAATTCAGGGAACATAGCTTTTACTCTATCTGGAGCGCCGAATAACCCAACAAATCTAGGGCCGGGAAGTTTAGTTAATGGAAGTTATGGAATAAATTCAACTCCCACACTAACCTTTAATATTACAGATACTGATATTTCTGGTACTGTTAGATATCAAATTCAGATTTCTAGCTTAAGCAATTTTTCATCAAATATAATTGATTACACGTCTACACTTGGAGCTCAAGGTAGCTTTAGCTTTACAGTTGGACAGGATAATGGAGGAACTTATAATAATGGTTCAATTGGTCAAACATTACCAACAGGAGATTATTACTGGAGAGTTAGAGGGATTGATGAGAATTTAGAAGAATCAGGATTCACAAATGCGAACTCAGGAAATATTGCATTTAGAATAACAGCAAACCCAAATAATCTCGGACCTCTTAGTCTTACAAATGGAAGTTCAAGTCTAAATACTCAACCAACATTTAGTTTTGAAATTACTGATCCTGATGCTATAGATACCGTTAGATACAATATTCAGATATCTGCATCAAGCGACTTTCTCCTCACCTGTAGTTAACTATACCTCTGCGCTCCAAGGACAAGGTTCAGAAACATTTACAGTTGGTCAGGTCAATGCTGGACAGGATTTAACTGAGGATAATTACTACTGGAGGGTTAAAACAATAGAAAACCATGGATTTGAATCAGATTTTGTAACTGCAAATAACGGAGATGTTGCATTTATAGTTGGTGGTGGTGCCCCTGATGAGCCTTCTAATCTTGGACCTTTAAATTTAGTTAATAGTTCTGCTGGAAACAATACACAACCAACATTTACTTTTGATCTAACTGACCCAGATTTAGCTGATACAGTAAGATACCAGTTACAGATTTCAACTAGTAGTAACTTCTCAACTTTAGTAGTTGACTATACTTCAGGACTTAATTCTCAAGGAAGCAATTCATTTACTGTAGGTCAGATTCCAGGAAATGGGGCCTATTCAATAGGATCAAGTGGGCAGTCATTGATAGCTGGTAGTTACTATTGGAGAATTAGAGCTACTGATAATAATAATCTTTCTTCTGAATACATAAGAGCGAATGAGGGTAATATTGCATTTATAATTTCATCACAACCTAACCTGCCTTCAAATCTTGGGCCAATTAACTTAACAAACGGAAGTTCAACAAATGATACTACTCCATCATTAACTTTTGAAATTACAGACCCTGAGCTTTCTGAACAAATACGATATCAAGTTCAAATATCTGAAAATTCTGACTTTTCTGTAAATATTCTAGACTTTACATCGATACTTACAACACAAGGCGCTAAATCTTACACCACACAGCAAGAACTTCCAACAGGGAATTACTATTGGAGAGTTCGTGCTTATGATCAGTTTGGGCAAGTTTATGACTATGTAACTGCTAATAACGGGGATATAGCTTTTTCAGTTATAGCTTATCCTAATCTCCCCAATAATTTTGGTCCGGTGGATAGAGTTAATGGGTCTGTTTCAAATAATACTCAGCCAACCTTTAATTTTAGTTTAAATGATCCAGACAATTTATATACTGTAAGATATAGAATTCAGATTTCAAGTACTAATGATTTTACTTCAATAGTCACAGACTATACTTCAACATTAAACTCACAGGGAAATGTATCTTTTACATTAGGTCAGGATATATTTTTTGGTAGCTATTTAGTAGGATCTACAGGTCAATAACTACCATCAGGAAATTATTATTGGAGAGTAAAAGCTATTGATCAAAACGGTAATGAGTCCGATTATTCTTATGCAACTGGAGGAGATGTTGCATTTGGAGTAACCTCTATTCCAAATCTTCCAGATAACTTAGGTCCTATTGAATTAGTTAATGGAAGTCAATCAAACTCTACTCAACCTACACTTACATTTAACGTTAGTGATCCTGACTTGTCTGATTCTGTTCGATATAATATTCAAATTTCTACAGAAAGTGATTTTTCTTCTTATGTTATTAACTTTACATCTGCTCTGCAGTCACAAGGAAATACGTCTTATACTGTAGGTCAGCAATTCAATGGCGGTTCTTATGGAACTGGTTCACAAGATCAGACACTTAGTAATGGAAGCTATTACTGGAGAGTTAGGACAATTGATAACAACTCAATAGCCTCAGACTACACTGTAGCTAATTCGGGCAATGTTGCGTTTACAATTGGTGGTATTCCAGATGTGCCTAATCTTTTAGGACCAATAGAAATAACAAATGGAACTACAAGTACAAACAATACACCATCTTTTACTTTTAATTTAAATGATCCTGATGTTAGTGATACATTAAAATTCCAAATACAAATTTCACATACAAATAGTTTTTCATCATTAATTTTAGACTATACTTCTAATTTTCTTGTACAAGGACCTACATCATTCACAGTTGGCCAAAATGCTAATGGAGGTACTTATACAATTGGATCTCAGGGCCAGAGTTTAGCAAGTGGAAATTATTATTGGAGAGTTCGTGCAATCGATAATGTGAATTTAACTTCAAATTTCTCTTATGGTAATGATGATTCTGTTGCATTCAGAATTTCAGTAACTCCTAATGATCCAACTTCTTTGGGTCCACTCACTTATACGGATGGTTCATTAACCTCTGAAACAAGACCAACTTTAACTTTTAATCTTAGTGATTCAGATGTATCTGATTTAGTTAGATTTAGAATACAAATTTCAAAATCTTCAGATTTTTCAACTAATATAATTGATTATACTTCTCCACTCCTTACGCAAGGAGCCTCTTCATTTACTGTAGGGAGTGGTTCGCAGAATGGAAATTTTATAAATGGTTTTCTAGGGCAAAGATTAAATAGTGGAAATTATTATTTGAGAGTAAAGACAATAGATCAAAATAATATAGAATCAAACTTTACTAATGCAAACAATCTTTCCTTTGCTTTTGAGCTTTCTGCAAGACCTGATAATCCAACAACATTAGGTCCTGAAAGTTCAATATATGGAACAAGCTCAATTAATAACAATCCTTCATTTACTTTTACTTTAAGTGATCCTGATATAACTGATCCTGTTAGATATCAGATTATTATTGATAACAATATTGATTTTAGCTCACCAGTTGTTGATTTTACTTCAAGTTTTGTAATTCAGGATATTACTTTATTTACAGTAGGACAGCCTGCACTTGGAGGAACATACAGCTCAGGTTTTGAAGGACAAACTCTTTCTAGCGGAGATTATTTCTGGAGAATTCGAGCTTATGATATTGATGGAAATTCTTCTGATTTCTCTTTAGCAAATTCAGGAAACATAGCATTTAGTGTAACTCAAAAAACCCGTAGATCCAAGTAATTTAGATCCAAATACAATAACGACAGGAGATGTAATTTCAACAAACAGGCCAACCTTCACATTCAATGTTTCAGATCCTGATCCAGGTGATCTTGTAAGTTATCAAATACAGATAGCTGACAACTCTTCATATACATCTGTTGTAGTAGATTATGTTTCCAATTTAAACGCTCATGGTATTAGAACATTTACTGTTGGTCAAGGAGTTAATGATAATACTACAGTCGCAATAGCATTACTTCCACAAATCGCATGCGCCAGTGTTCTTTGATTAAGCACAACAACTGGACAATATAATGAAGGTTATCCAGTACAAACACTTCCTGCTGGAAGTTATTACTGGAGAGTTAGAACAATTGATGAAGGTTTAGTTACATCTGAATATGTAACTCCTGCAGGAGGTGCTCCAGCCTTTACAGTCGAGAACCCTCCAGCTGAACCAAGCAATCCTACAAATTATGCACCGGATTCACCTTTCAATCTCGGCTCAACTGAAAATGTTTCTGGCCAAGAAATTACAAATAATCAACCTAACTTTACTTTTAATATTACAGATAGCAATTCAGATCAATTTGTTAGATACGAAATATTAATTGATGATAATAGTGACTTTAGCTCGTTAATTATTGATTATATTTCATCACTACAATCTCAAGGTTCAAGAAGTTTTAGTGTTGGCCAAGCTCTTCAAAGTGGAACTTATATTGTAGGTTCTAATGGTCAGTTTTTGGAAAACGGTTCGTACTACTTAAGAGTTAGAGCAATAGATTCTACTACTCTAACCTCAAATTATACTTCTGCAAATGGAGGTGATGTAGCATTTATTGTTGCTTCTCAAATCGAAGAGCCTCCACCAGTAGAACCAGAAGTTCCTCCAGAGGAACCGCCTACAGAGCCTGGAGAAGAGACTCCTACTGAACCTGGTGAGGAAACACCATCAGAAGAGCCAGGAGAAACACCTGAGGGAGGTTCAAATAATGGAGGATCAGGAGGAAACAACGGTGGACAAACTCATGAAGATCCAGTTACAGAGCCAACAGAAGAACCTGAAGAACCAAATGAAGAGGAACCTACTGAACCTGAGGAGCCAGTTATTGATGTTCCAGTTTCTGATTCTAATAATTTAACAAACAATGTTGTTGAATTTGTTAGCGAGAATCCTATTTATATTCCAGTATCAGCAGTTACAGCGATTGCAGTAGTTTCAACATTTGCATATCCAAAAATTTTATTATTAATATCAGCAATCTTTAGAAACTTAGGAAAGAAAAGAGAATGGGGATTGATTTATGATGAAAATACTTTTAAGCCAATTCCATTAGTTACAATAAGACTTCTGTCAGACGAAAGCTTATTTATAAAAGAAACAATTACAACTTTTGATGGTAAATTTGGATTTATTGTTGATAATGGTAAATATATCTTAGAAATAAAACACTCAGACTATAAAGAAGAAAAAATCAATATTGAAGTTAATACTAAAGAAGGAATATTAATCGTAGACTTAGGTTTAAAAAGTAAGGAGAAGATACGAAAAGATCTTCTAAAAACAATGCAAAGTAAAATTCGAAAAACACTATCAATAATAAATAGCATAATATTTATTTTGAGTTTTGGGTTATCAATTTATATTTTCATTACAAATAGGGAAATTGAATCACTAACTGTCTTGGCACTCTTCATACTCTCTTCTCTTCTCTATCTTGTAAAAAATCTCAGGACCTTTAGAAGATGGAATTAAATTTATGAAATTAAGTCTAAAGAAAAAATACCTGGACTTAGAATTATAGAAATAAATCCAAGTAATAATAGGATTGTTGACATATTTTTGACTGATGAAAAAGGAAGATTTAAGTCAAAAACAAGTAAAGATAATAATCTATATATGATTAATAGTTCTGAGTACTCTCTCCCAGATTCAAAATCTGAATTTACTAATATTATTGAAAAGAGGAAATCAGTAATGAAAATTGGATTAGAAAAGAAAGAAATTCCTGAGACAAAGTATGTAAAGTTTGGAAGTATTTAAATTACAAGGGTTGATAATTGTTACTTGTTAATTGATATTGGTACATTGCACACTAAGATCTTACAACTTTTCGATGTTTTCAGCAAAATAAAAGTAATCTTTGAAAACGATACTGGATTTAAAGATTCAGGTTTAGCTCTAGCGGTCTGATTTGTCTGGGGTTAATTGGATAGTAATTTGACATCCTATGTCTTACTTATCTTACTTTTTTAATCTCCTACAATCGATTAGTTTCCTTTGTCGATTTTAGATCAGATATTAGCTTTTCTGCATTTGTTATAGTTATATTGCTGTCTTCATCTGAAGTATATTCAACACCTAAGAATCTTATTGCTCTGTCTACATAAGTATTTATATCAGAAACACCCCAGTATCTTGCGTGTTGAACAGTTCTATTTATTTGGTTTTGGATTCTATTTAACAACAATCTCACATCAGCTGGGTCGTCATAGTTTATACTCTCTGCTTTCATTGGCTCTACAGTTCTGAGATCATCTGAATCTCCAAAGTTACGATAAGACCATTGCTCAATTGCAGAGTAACCATTTTTAAGTGCATCTAAAGTTCTTCGAGGTGATGTATATAATCTTGTTCCTCCACCTGCATATTTTATACCTCCAGTTGGTCTATCGTCACTACTCTTGACTAGTCCTCTAAGCATCCTACCAAGATATACATCCTCACCTACTGTATGAGTTGGGTCATAACCACCTATTGCCGAATATGCTGATAACCTGTATGCAAAATTAGCACCAGATGATTCAATAGATATTCCTTTAGATCTTATTCCAGCTGAGATATACTGCATCAATCTTGTACTTACTAAGGCTTCTGGATAATCCTCTAATATTACCGGATCCCAATCTAATTATCTCATAAATGCAACTACATCAGGATTTTATGTAGCTCTATTAATAAACGTATCAATATAGCGAGTACTTAGCCCCTCATTATCTGCGTCATTACTTATTACTATAGGATCTGTAAATTCACCCAGGTTAATTTGAGGACACGACTCTTTGATTTAAACTCAAAGCTCTATACTTTCTTGAGTAAAAGATAGAATATTCTGATATCATGCCCTTAAAATCATTCCTTATTTTCGAGAATATATTTTGCAATACTAAGGAGCTTGCTGACTGCTGGAATCTCCGAAGAAGCCAGGAGGTGATTGATTATTCTTTCGTGCTTCCAAAGTTTTTCTTCTTTTGTCTTTGTATTTTTCTTTCTATTTTAGTTATATATTTATAAGATGATTGCCCAGCTGCAACATTTTCACCCGAAGGTGATTGCCCAGCTGCAACATTTTCACCCGAAGGTGATTGCCCAGCTGCAACATTTTCACCCGGAGCTAGTAGGTTATCTTTAGCTGGTCTCCGATACTCACTACCAAACCATACTGTTCCTCTGCCTAACCCTGCAAAGAAATTGAATAGAGCAAGTAAAGCCCCCGCTTGGGTTGTAAGCACATCTCTTATAATCCGCCATTTCTCTTCTCCAATAATTTGACTAAATAAATCCAATAGTTTTTTTTGTAAATCAATAATATCTTGCTGAAGTAATACTTTTTTATCTAATAGATCATTTAGTTCTTCATTTAGAGCCAAAAGATCTCCATTTATATCAGTTAAATCTGCAGGGATTCGTTCAGTAATAGTTGCTACAACATCTCTAGTAGTTTGGTAATCCGGCATATCGAGAGGACCAATCAGCTGCTGCTCTCCATTTGGAGTAACTTGCATTATCCTCTCTATATTTCCTCTACCCCCAAAAAATATTCTCACAGGAGTTGTATCTGTAGCATCTGCTGCTGCTTCACATAAATTATAAGTCTGCATTGTGCATTCGATAACAGAATGGGATGTAACAGTTGTTCCTTCTGGGAAAAAGTCATAAAACCATTCTCCTAAAGCATTAGTCCCTGCTAAATTTTGTCGAGCAATACCTATTACCTCTTGTTTAGAGTTAAATATTGGTGTTATCGAATCTCCTTGTGAAAGCCCATACTGAGAAACTTCCCCATTTCTAACATCTAGGTATACTTCTTGGCCATCTAGCCAATCAGGTAAGATACTGTCGTCAAGTCTTGTCAGCGAAGATGCGTCAAGATCAGTAACTTGTTTAGTTACAGTTCGAGTTACCTCTTCAGTAGTTCCAGCTAAGTCTTCTATCTGGTCTTCTAAATCATTTATACTATCAGTTAAATCATCTATTTTCGGGTCTATGTCGCCTATTTTTGTTTCGATATCAGTAATATCGTCACGAATGCCATCAATCTCTGGTGTATTCAAAGAAGCTGGTTGACCAGATAATAATCTCGCTATATTTTCGGCTGCTTCGTAAAATAAAAGACCTTTCATTGCTCTAGAAAAAGTTGATACAGTTACATAACTGTGTCTCATTGACTTCGTTATATTTTTTACGTCTTCATTAGATTCTCTTAGAATTCGCTCTGCCAAACTCTGTTTTCCATTTGCGACTAATGCATAAGTAAGTACATTCATAGCATCTAGCATTCTAGACATATCCTCTGGCGTACTGCGTTCTGAAAAACCAGAGACTTTTGACTGAGTATATACATCTTTTAAAAGAGTAGAAATTTGTTCATCTGAAACTTCACCAGATTTTAATCTGCCAGATAAATCATTAAAAAGATTTCTATTATTTAGATCAATATTTAAAGCTGATAAATTTGTATCAATTCTTAAAGCTCTCTCTTTCACCCTTGAACCTCCAATTTTCATAAAACCCAAATCAATACCCTCTCCTGCTGCCCTGTACTCTAAATAATTAAAAGCCTTTGATATCCTTGAGAAATTTCTACGAAAGAAACCTCCTTCCTCAATATTTCTATCTTTCCCAACATACTCTCTTTGTACAAACTCCTTTACCCCTTCTCCCGTTACTGCGTTCATTTTATATGTCTTTGTAACGCCTACACTCGCTCCAACAACAGCCCCTGCGACAAATGCGGAAGCAGGTCCCGACGCGTCAAGAAACCTTTTTGCAAGCATACCAGCAACGGAAGGTATACCAGTCTCTGCAACAGTAGTAACAACTCTTTTCACAGTATTAATGCCTCTATTTTCTGCCTGCACTCTTAATGCTTGGTTTGTTGTTGTAACTCTCGAATGATCAATTTCTGCAAAAAATTTATTCAAAGATTCTTCTGCGTCATCGGGTAGATTAAAACTTCTTTCTGCAACTCTGCTATGATTCTCTGGATTAGATGGATTGTAGTTTCCATCATTATCGGGACCTGGTGCAGTTGAGTCTGTAGTGGTATTAGCTATAGTAGTGTGTAATTCGCTCATAGTATGAATTTTAATTCCTTGGCTTTTTTATAGAATAATTTCAAGTCATTTTCAGACTCATTGTCGATTTCACTATGCTGTCCATTCGACAACGTATTAGTCACTCTTTCAAGAAGAAACATAAAATAATTCTTATCAGATTCACCAATATTCGAATCGGCTTGTATTTTTCTTTTTAAATCAAAAACCAATCGGTTAACTAGTTCTATTTTAAGATTAACTACAGCTTCTTCAATAAAGTCTTTAATTTCTGGGAAATTAGATACTAATTCTTCCTGTGTTACACTTTCTATGCCCTTTGAATCAATAAATGTCTGAGCACTTGAATTTTCACTCAGCAATTTTTCTATCGCTCTAGAAAGCCCCTCCTGGCTTGCCTTTTGAACGATAATGTCTTTATACTCTTCAGATTTTGATTCTATCCCAAGAAGATAATCTAACTTATAATTTTGAATAATATCTTTAAGAATCATATATTATTGATTAATGTAAATGAATTTTAATGTAAATGAATTTTAATGTAAATGAATTTTTGTAAACTAAAGGAAGATAATCCCCACTTTTGCGGTCGAAATTGCTTGCAA
>CAZWRA010000004.1:0-44297 GCA_964635995.1 uncultured Candidatus Saccharibacteria bacterium | reverse complement strand
AAAAATATATCTAAAAAATCTCTAAAAATTGTCTAGACAAATGGGTACAGTTTATTGTGAGTAAAGCCATAAACTTACTACTCCAAGAATTGCAATGACAATGAGAAAAAACACAGTAAGTATAATTGTTCCATTGTCACGAATTCTCATTAATTAAGGATTAATAGTATAAGAACCGTCTGATTCGACTTTTAAGAAATATCCTCTATTCTCATAAATAATAAAATTATTTCCAAAACCTCTTCCGTCAATTACTTCATAAGAATCATAATATCCTGCTCAATCAATCCACTGACTAACATTATTACAAACAATATTGTTTGAACCACAAAGTTGTAATAGTGTTTGTGAAGTATAGCTTACATCTGATTGAATACTAATTAAATTCCACCCCTTAATTAATTTTAGAGGAACTGAACTTAAAAATTGTTGTCCTGAGAAAGCCGAGATTCCTCAATTTAAAGTTCTTACAAAATAACTTTTTCCTGGAACAAGTTTAAAGTTAGCTCCATAAATTTCTTCTACTCCTTGTTCGTTTCTTGTTTTAATAAAATGAATCCAATTTCCGCTATCAAATTGAGATATCTGTTCAACTTCAATTCCTTGTGTAGCTAAATAACTTACTAATTCCTCGGCAGAGTCATATTGATCAGAAAATATTTCGAAGCCAACTAGATTCCATCCTTTCTCAAATTTTCTTGTTGTAACAGAAGCAGTTTGAGAAAGTTTAATTTCATAAATATTTGGATCGAGTAAAGTTTCATTATCTTGTTTTATTCCATCTCCATTAGAGTCTTCAAAGTAAGATACTCTAATATTGTCATAGAAAATTTGAAATTCTGCAGTCTCGTACCCCGGAACTTCAACAACATATATACCTTTCTTTAAAAGTGTAGGGTCAATTATCTCAGGTGCAGGAGGGTCTTCTTGCGCTGAGACTTTAGGGATTAAAGAGAAATTAGCACCACCTACTTCCCCCTGAGGAACTACATCCCTAGTTACACAATATCCTTGTGTTGGTAAAACAAAACACTCTTTTTGAACTCCATTATCATTAAAGGAATATGGTAAGGTCTGTCCATAACAACTTGCAACACCTGCCCCAGTAGGACAAGTACAGTTCGCTGTTTTTGTTGTTGAGCACTCGTTTGAAATATCTTCTGAAGGTTCTTCCTCCTCTGAATCTTCTTCAGGTGTTAGAGGGACTTCCTCTTCTCCGTCATCTATTTGCGCCTCTAGAGAAATGTAGTTTTCACAATTAGCTTCGCCACTATCGCCAGGCCATTTTCGAGTAGTAGTAGGGATTGATCTGCATAAGTCTTCTTCGCATCTATTATTCTATACATACCAACAAGTACTATTATTTACTTCTGGAGGAGTTTGTAGTTCATTCAAATTCTCTAAAGTTCTTAGACATATATTTTCTCCATCCTCATCGTCTGGCCAATTTCGATTTGTATTAATTGTGTCGCATCGATCGGATTTACATTCATTATCTGAAATATACCAACATCGAAGACTTCCATCAGGTGTAGGAGAAGGAGAAGGTGTTGGTGTCTGTCCGCTTCCACAATTTGAAAGACAAAAAGGATAATTTTGTCCAGTTATTCCAGCACAAACAGAACAGCTTGAAATGGATTCACATGTTCCAGGATATCCTCCATCTGTTCTACATTGATCTTCGCTAGATTTTGTTGATGCAACCCCTCCAATACAACACCTAACGCCAGTTGCATTTTCTTGTTGATTAATTTCTCTTCTACATTCAGAAGGTGATAGATACTCATGCCCACTCTCCCTAAATGCCCTCTGTCCTACTTTTTTTGTTATACATGCTGTTCTTCCAGCACTAAATACCCAACAAGTAGTATCTTGGACTGGCTGTTGAGTCGCTGGTTCACACTTATCCTGACATTGAGCACTTCCTCCAGCTAACACTCCATTCTCGACATCTTGAAGACATTGAACAAGACATGTAGTAGTCTCAGGTTCTGTTTCTGGATCTTGTCCTCCTTCACCTGCTTCATTTCCACTATTGTCCTCTGGTTTTGGATTATTAAGTTCATCTACTTGAGCCTGAGTTAAGCATCTTGGTCCAGCGCTAGAAGCATAACAACCTAATGGGCCTCCTTCATCACAAGCAAGATTTCCGCATGATTGATCACAGCCATCCCAAGCGTTTTATATGTACTTGAATCCCCAGCAGTTATACATGATCCTCCTCCAGAACCACCTGAACCTCCAGTTCCTCCTCCTCAGCTACCACAACCAGAACCTTCACTTGAAGAACACGCTCCGCATCCAGCCTCATAAAGCCAGTTACATTGACCATTTCCTCCATGAACGCTATTAAATAAATCAACAGTTGCCTGACCAGCGCAAGCTCCGTTACAACTCCAAATACATCCGTCACTTACAGAAATATCTTTAGCAGTAGTATTTTCAGGAATATCTAAAACTAATGTTCCGATATCTACAAATTCAGCGGTATCTGTTCTATCGACAACATAACCTAGAAATACTTCTCCTTCACTTGTTTGAACATCAATATTTAAAACTGGAAAAAGATCATTAACATACACATCGAAAGATCCGTCGTTTAATTTTTCAAGTTGTGAAGAAATATCGATTGAAAAGCTTCCATTTTCTGAAAGAGGTTGTGACTTTATTTCGATATCAGGTCTTCCTTCCATTGTATAAAAAACTAACCCATCTTTTGGAGCGTTACCATTTATTAATGCAACTTTTCCAATAATTGTCTTAGGTTCAGGAAATTCTTCTGTTACAGTTGTTGTAGAAAATGATTTAGTTTCTCCACTATAAATTTTATTTCCGGATTCAATTCTAAAATAGTATTCGCTTTCAGGATCTAAGTTTCTTATTGTTACATGGTGAATATTTCTATTTTTTTTCTTCACCTAGAACTGCCCCTATTTCTGTATATTCAATATCTCTATCGTCATAATACGCCTCGCCAGAATTTAATAACCCATCTAAAGGCGTCCAAGTATTATTTCTTTTTATTAAAACTGTCCCTATATCACTAGATTCTGTCTCCCAAGTAATTGTTGCTGAGTTAGAAGTAATATTAGTTACCCTAACATTTTCAACTTTAGTTCTATTAAGTAGAAAAAATGCACTAATTAAAAGAACAGAAATAATCAGAAAAAGGAAAACAAAAAGAAGTATTTTTTTACTTTTCATAAAACTACGTTAAACATTCTAAATAATACTAAAGCCTTATTGAATAAGAATCAATTCTTCTATAGTTCTCTTACATACCAGCTTGCAATCCAGCCTCTTGCTCCATCATCTAATTCTATTTGTATCCAACCATTTCCAGCATCTTCAACTTTAAAGAATCGTTGTCCTGTAGAAACTTGTCTAAATGTTGCAGCAACGCTTGAAGGTTCAGATCGAACATTTAATACTCCTGTCTCTGTATTTAAAATTTCAACAACTGTTCGGTCAGTTCTGGCGATATTTAGAGTTACTGTTACAGGCTGAGTATTTATTTTTTGTCCATTAATTGTATAAAGATCAAATGATTCTGAAATCTCTCCTACATAAATAGGCGCTCTTACCTTTATGTCGAAAATACTATTTTGGAAAGGTAATAAATATTCTGAACTATCCATTATTGGTACTTGAGTAGTGCTTACCCACTCATTATTAAGAAAGAATTGACTAGCTCCCTCACCTATCTTTGTCAGTATAAGCTCATTTTGTGTTCCTCCATAAATTCCAAACTGTCCAAGGTTTGAAATATCAATAGAAACATTTACTTCGGTTCCAGGAGAAACAGAGCTTGTAGGTATTACAACATTATTGATTGAAACATTATAAGTTCTTTCTGTAGGAAAGTACTGAAGAGATGCAAAATTTCTAATTTCGTTTAAATCAGTTTCCCATGTTCCGAAAATATCTGATTTTTCTAATGTTACAGTTTTTGTTGCAGGATCTCTTCTAAAAACTACTCCATTTACTTCTGTTGATTCAACTGGATTAATTGAGTTTTGGTTAGAAATTTTTATTACTAAATTTTTTAATGCATCCTTTGCTTCAGTAGTGAAACGACCAGAATTTTTATTGGTCATATATCCAATTAAAACAACATTATCTCCAATATTGTTTACTCTAATTAGTCTCTCGTCCCCTCCCTGATTACCTTTGTATAATTCTCCATCTTCAGAAACTAAATAATGATACGGTATGTCATTAAATCCAAGCATGTCTACTGTATAAAAATAGATTCCTCTATACATTTGATCAGCGCTTAATCCTAAGTACTCTGTTTTAGAGTAAACAGGAGTTATTACAATTTTTGATGGAAGACTGTAATTATCATCCATTCTAGTTCCAGAAATGTCCAGATTAGCATCTTCTGGCGTAATCAAAGATAAATCCTGTGCAACAACAGGAGTAATACTGAATACCAGTATAAATATGGAAATACTAATTTTAGAAATAATATTTTTTTTCAATGCCATCTAAAAAAAGGTTTAAACCTAATGAACTTTTAATTTCTCCTTTTTTTATACTTAAATCAAGTTCAAGAAGAGAATTAATTAATCTTTCAGTTTCGTAACTGCTAAAACTTTCCGCTTTCCTTAAAGTTTTTTGTAAAACAAATGGATGTAATTTTAAACTTTTAAAATCACCATTTGTTTTCTTAATATATTGTACATCAAGAATAAGTTGAAGTTCTCTATTTAACATTGAAATTATATATTGAGAAAGATCACTATTTCTTAATAGTTTTTCAAGCTCTTCCTTTGCATCTTTGTATTTTTTATTTCCAAAAAAATCTAAAAAATCCCATATGTTTCCTGAATATTCAGTCCCAAGTAACTCATTAAACTGCTCATCACTAAGTTTAGATAGAGAATTTTTCTTACAAAATATTTCTATCTTCTGAAGCTCAGATCTTATTATCCATTTGTCACTATCACTAATCTGAAGTAAGAATATAATTTGCTCTTTATTTAAATTAAAAGAAAAGTTTTTTAAAAAAGTTTCAATCCACTTTTCTACCTGCCAGGGTTTCTGTTTTTCAAAAATAGTAATTCTTTTTTCTGCTTTTAAGAATTTAGCAATTTTTTTCTTTCCATCTAAATTCTGATCTAACCAGATTACAATATCGTTTTTATCTAAAACTTCAAATTGCTCAATAAATTCTTCCTCAATTGAGGCTTTATAAAAAAGTCTTTTAATGAAGTAAGTATTTTTCTCCTGAAATAGACCTATTCCTTCTGTAAGATTTAAGATATCTCCAACAGAACTTATTTCATCTCCATTAATATATTTTATTGATGAATCTGAAATTTTTTTAGCTTCTTTTAATGCTGCTAAAAAACTTTCATAAGTGTTAGTTCCTGAAAAAACTTTAATCATACAAATTTACATCTACATTAACTATTAATTCCAATGAATCATCTAAAAATCTTACATCTTTAATTTCAACATCTCCATTTGCAGAAATTATTTTATACAAAAGATTATTTTCAGAAGCTTTCTCTTCGCCGAAACTAAAAATTGCAAGAGCTGCTGTTGATATAGTTTCGTTTAGTGATCTAGGAAGTCTAAATCTAGGAGTTCCTAGCTGTTCAACATAAAGTTCATTATCATTATTTTTTCTTATTTCAGCATAACCAATTAACGGAGCTTCTGTCTTAATTTGCTCGATTGACCAATAAATTCTCATCTCTCCTTCTTCCATATCAATAGTTAAATCCTTAAGTTCAGGAAAACTACTTCTTGCTAAAACTGTTAGGTGATCTTCTTCTAAGTTAATAGTATTTTCTCCAATATTTTGTATCTGTTCTTCAACGTGCTTCCTACTTTCTTCAAGATTGTATTCTGTTTCGTAATCCAAATAAGCATCTTTATTATTAAAAGAAACAATGCCGTCCCATACAACAGGTGGTTTAGAAATTAGAATAAGAAAACTAATAAATAAACAAAGAAAAACCGAAAGTAAAAAAAAGCAGCTTAAAGATCTGCATGATATTCCTTTTCTTTGTCTTGAATTGTCTTCTTCCATAAGATAAGTATATCATTGGATATATTAATAATTTTCAATGTTTATAAGGAATATTTCAATTTTAACAATATTAAGCATAGCTTTCTTTGGTTTAGCTGGATTTTTCATGACAATAAATTCCCCTTTTAATAATCAAAAACTTCAAGAATATGCAATAGAACAAGAGATAGAAGAAGATAATTTTGACGGTCTTTTAACCGAAATTGATTCTCTTATTGAGAAAGGTATTATTCTTGAATACTTATCTACAAATGCTCTTGTAGCTCTTTTTCTTATAATAATTGCAGTAACTTTTCTAGTTGCATCAATGCATTATTTTTTAGACAAACTTTTTTTTAAAGAGTTTTATGAGAATGCTTCAATTTTCGATGCAATAAGAAGAGGATTCGTTGTCAGTGCCTTAATTTCAGTATCCTTCTATTTAAGATTGATAAATGGCCGTCCTGAAGAAATATTATTATCACTATTTATAATTATTTTAATAGAATTTCTATTTTCAGTTGTTCTTAAGAAACCAATTCTTGAAGTGCTTCAAAATCTTAAGAAGAAAAAACTACCTAAAAATAGCTGAAACTTCTTTTTTTGAATTTTCAGTTTCTTCACCAAGAATAAACAATGCAGTTGCCCAAGCATCAGTAATTAATGAAGTTTCTCCTAAAACAAAAACAGTACTAAAATTTCTGTCTGCAGGTTTACCAAGCCTAGGATCTATTAAATGATGAAACTGCTTAATTTTTTTTGCCCACGAACCTGAGCTACTTAAAGCTTTGTCTTTAAGTTCAACTGTACCGTGAATTCCGTCAATATCTTTAAGTCCAACAGTCCAGAATTTTCCTTCAAGATTTTTTCCTGAAACTCTTATGTCTCCTCCTGCATCAATCAAAAAGTCATCAGAAACTTTTTTCAAACTCTCATAAGCTAAATCAACGGCATATCCTTTTCCAACTCCGCCTAAATCGATTTTTAAACCTTCAGGAAGTTTTACAGAATTTTCTTCTTCATTTAGTTCGATTTCTCTCCAGGATTTCTTCTCTTTAAGTATTTTTTTTACTAAAGAATCAAGTTTAGGATTTTCTAATTTGCTGAAGTCATAGTTTTTGTCATATCCATAAACTTCCAGAAATTCGATAATTGTTGGATCAAATGCTCCATCTGTTTTCTCAGACATTGAAAGCATAAATTTAATAAGATCAAAAAATTCTTTTGTAATTTTTACAAATTTCCCACTATTTCTATTTAAGTTTGAAAGTTCGCTGTCTTCATTAAATCTTGTGTATTTATCTACAACATTATTAAATTGCAAAAAGGCCTCTTCAATTGCTTCGTTGATCTTTACAGTACTATTTGTGTTTTGAACAACTTTAATAGTGATTAAAGTACTCATAAAACTCTTTTCTCTTTCTATTAATCGTTTCATTTTGAATTATTTAATTTTCATGCTTTAATTATACTAACAGTATGGACCAAGAAGAACTAAAACAACGAGTATTAAATTTTTTAAAAAGCCAAACAAAGGCTTCTATTGCTACGAATAAAGAGAATAATCCTTGGGTTAGTGATTTATATTACATTACTGACAATTTTGGAAATTTGTATTTTCTAATTTATAAGGCCTCACAAACATCAGAAATTTAATAGATAATAGTAATGTAGCGGTGTCAATTGAGAATAATTCTGAATTTGGAGAAAAACTTAAAAATGTTCAGATTTTTGGAAAAGGTAATTTTATAGTTGGAGAAGAGGTTAAAGAAGTTCTTGATAATTTTGAAATAAAATTTCCAAGTCTTGTTGAAGAAGATGAAACATTTAAAGACTTTCAAGGAAATAAGGCTAAAGAGCGATTTTTAAAAGTAACTCCTGAAAGAATGTATTTTCAGGATTCAGAAGCTTTTAAGGGTCGATTAGAAATATCTTTATAATTTTATTTTTTATATATTTTTTATGGCATTTACGCGTACAGAATTCCAAGAAGAATATAGTGCACTAGAACCTTATATTGACGCACAAACTATGGAAGTTCATAGTGAAAAACATCATCAAGGTTATACAGATAAGTTAAATAAAGCGGTTGAAGGAACTGAATTTTCTGATTACTCAATAGAGGAGCTTTTAGGTATGCTTGATGATTTACCTGATGACATTGCTTTAGCAGTTAGAAATAATGGAGGAGGGTTTTCAAACCATAATCTATTATTCTCTACCCTTTCATCAGAAGGTGGTGGCGAACCAGAAGGAGATTTAATGGAAGCAATAGAAGAGGCTTTTGGTTCTTTTGAAGATTTTAAAGATGAGTTCTCAGCTTCAGCTACAGGAGTTTTTGGATCAGGATGGGCATTTCTTACAGTAGATGAGGAAGGAGGTTTAATAATAGTTACTAAACCAAATCAAGATACTCCTTTAATGGATGGAATGCTTCCAATTCTAGGACTTGATGTTTGGGAACATGCGTATTACTTAAACTATCAAAATAAGCGAGCTGATTATATTGAAGCTTTTTGGAATGTTGTTAATTGGGCAAAAGTCTCAGAATTATTTGAAAGTAAGGATTAAGGATCTAATACTTTAGGTCGAAATTTATCTGGTTCAAAGACCAGATCTTTAATCACATTTAATTTTTGTAAACATATCATTGCTCCTTGCATAGCTTGCAGCAGAGACAGATCTCCTTTAGATTCGAGTTCTTAAGTTGTTCCTAGTGCTCTGATTATTAAACTAAAATTGTTAGCTGTTTTTGTAGTTAGGTCAAAAAGTTGTCTTGGATCGTATGGAAGAGGGTTCGTAAGTGCATTCTCAATTTCTCTAAGAGCGCTTAGTGGTGACTGTTGATCTCTTGAGGGTAAGTATGTCTTAATAAAATCTTCTACAAATCCTGTGTATCCTTCAACTCTTTCCCCTAAAGATAAATCTTCTGGAATGTCTTCTGGAGATTTGAAATCCATTTTCGAAAAAAATAAAAAGTAAATTAATTAATTAATATCCCAATCTTTCGTCTGTTTTTTTAAATGGTTCAGTAGCGGCCTTAGATTGATATTTAACATAATATCTCTGCCAATATTTATCTGATGAAATTTGAACTCCGCTTGGAGTAAAAGAAGTTCCTAACTGTTCAATTCTAGTTAATTTTTCTTGGTTTGTAAGATTTGTATTAAATCTAATAAGATCAATGTCTAAAAGCACTTGTTGTGTAAGAAATGTCTCCGTGTTTGTTGCTTTAGAAATCAGATTATTTGTGTATGTTGTAAGATTTTCAGGTGTAAGTCCTCTGTTTATCATTAATGAGTAAGCTTCATATAGTTTAGCAACTTCTGTAAAAGAAGGCATCCTTAAAATTACTCTTGCAGTACTATAAAACAATTCCTTTACATTCGAGTTAAAAGATTGAATACGGATGGAATTAAATATAAGAGATGCTCTGTCGTATAAACTTCTTAGTAGTACTTCTTTTGAATTGAGTGGAGCTGTATCATCATCTTCAATACTCGGTATTCTAAAAATTAAATCTGCAAATGCTATATCTAAGAGCAAGAACTGTCTGTTGTCTAGTGATGTTGTATCATTTCTGGATAAATTATTTTTACTTAAATTAAAAGCAATCATGTCAGGATGCATTCCACTTATAAGAGCAGTAACTATATTTAGCTGTAAATTTTCTGCACGAGAAATCAAATCTTTTTTGTGGCTATTTTAATAAGAGCTCTTGCAGCTACATATGAAAGTCTATTAAAAGCACAATAAGGATTTGTTGCTTCCATTTCAACTGAGTTTCCAGCTGCCTCAATAAATGCAGCTCGTAAATCTACTTCAGGATTATCTTTATGTCTTAAAGCATCTCCAAACATTGATCTAATTGACATACATTCAGTAGACATCCAAGCTGTGCAGGTTTCACAAAGAAGGGGAGATTGTATTATCTTGCTGATCGCCCTGTAGCGAGTCAGGATCAGCATCTAAAGGACTCATAAACTTTTAAAAAAATAGCAACTCCACAGTTTAAACAATGTTAATAATTTTTCAAGAAGAAAATCTTTCCTTTAGAACTTCTTTAATTTGTTTATTCAACAAGAATAACGTGCTATCAAGTGGAGGACCATCAATTAAAAAATTTTCATTAAGTTTTTTACCATTCAAATGTTGAATAAAAACTTCTTCAGCTATGTTTAATGCACCACAGAAAAATTCATAGTGTGATTCTCCTAAACCTATAAAAAAGAAACTTACATTAGAAAGATCAAGTTTACTATCTTGTATTTCTTCTATTATTTCGTTAACACCAGGCGGAAATTCTCCCTCACTCCAGGTTGAGGTAGCAAAAATTATTAATTTATAATTTTTTAATTCTCTAAAATCAGTTAAGTCTTCAATATTTATAGACTCTACACTAAAGGAGTTTAATTTTTTTATATTTTCCTCTAACTTCTCTACTACGTACTCTGTATTAAGAGTAATTGTAGCATACAATATTAAAATATCTTTCATTTTTAAATTTTAGCATCCTATATCATTCGTTTTTTTATCTGTGTAAAATATTTAAAAATATACTTATTAGTATTAACTCTATTATGGAGAATTTAATGATTGCATTACTCCAAGCACTTCTAGTTGTTAATGTTTTCAATATTGCAATGATTATAAGAGTTGCAAGATGGATAGGTGCAAATGATGCATTTTCTGACAAGAAAGCAATTAAACTGGAAGATCCATTCTTCAGCCTATATCTTTTAGGACCAATGGTTTCGTGGTCAAGTCTAAAAAGAACAAAAGATAACAAATATTGGATTGATTTAAGAGGTTGGGCATTAGTTAGAATAACAATGTTCGCAATACTAACATTCTTATTATTTACGAATGTTTACCTGCTACTTTTCTACTTAGCACAATAAAAAATTTGTACTTAAGTACCTAGGTACTTAAGTACATTCAAGTTATAATCTCATCATGAAAAACACGCCCATTACACTTGCGATTGACACTTCTTGTGATGAGACTTCAGCCTCAGTAGTAAGTGGAGCTATTGTTCTTTCTAATATTCAGCCCTCTCAAATGGAATTTCATAAAAAGTTTGGAGGAGTTGTTCCAAGTCTTGCAAAATTAGCCCATATTGATCGAATAGATAATGTTGTTAATGAAGCTCTAAAGAGAGCGGGTATGACTTTCGATGAAATTGATACAATTTCTGTAACTTATGGTCCAGGTCTTGCTATTGCTTTGGAAGTTGGAATTACAAAAGCAAAAGAGCTAGCTGAAAAATATAATAAGCCTTTAGTAATAGTAAATCATATGGAAGGTCATCTACTTTCAGGATTTGCAATGAGAGAATCTAAAAATACAAATAATAATTTGATAATTAATCAATATTTTAATAAGTATAACTACCCTGCCTTAGGAGTTTTAATTTCAGGAGGACATACGGAATTAATATTAGTAACAGCTCCCTCCGAGTATGAAAAAATAGGAGAGACTCTTGATGATTCTTGTGGAGAATGTTTAGACAAGTGTGGACGAATGCTTGGATTAGGTTATCCAGCGGGACCAATTATTACTGAGTTTGCAAAAAAACAGGATTCAAAAATAGACGTAGATTATATTAATAGAAATCAATCATTAATAATAAGAGCAACTGATAAAGAAAAAACTATATATGAGCTACCTGTTCCTATGGCTAACTCTAATGATCTTAATATGAGTTTTTCAGGACTTAAAACTGCTTTTAAACAATTAGTTAATCAGATTAGTGAAACAGAAATTACTATTGAGGATGAATTAAATGAAAGATCAAGCGATCTTTCAAAAAATCAAGTAATGAACTTATGTGTTGTTTTAGAGAAAGCATGTTTTGAACAGATAGCCATAAAGTTAAGAAAAGCAATTAAAGAGTATGAACCTAAGGAGATCTGGTTAGGAGGTGGAGTCATTGCAAGCGCAAGGCTTCGTGCATATTTAAGAAAAGAAGCAAAAAGAATAAAATTAAGATATCCTTATTCAAAAAAACTTACAACTGATAATGCAGCTATGATAGGCATTGCTTCAAATTTAAGTGTGTTACAATTAATTAATTTAGAAAACACAAAAATTTCTAAAGAGAATTCCGCTACACTTCTCGATCATGGGATTTTTATTAATCCAAATGATTTTTCTCAAATCGATAGAGACCCCAGCTTAAGTTTATAGTTTAAATAAAAAACATGTCTACGAAGGTATTTACAGCTGCCTTGAGGGTCTAAATTGCACGATAGTTGAAGTTGAGACAGACTATAAAAGAGGAAATACATACTTCTCTATTGTTGGACTTGCAGATAAATCAATTCAAGAGGCAAAGGACAGAATTCCATCAGCAATTAGAAATTCTGGAGGATCATATGTTCCAATGCATATAGTTATGAATTTAGCTCCTGCAGAGATTCATAAATCAGGTCCAAGTTATGATCTTCCCTTAGCAATAGGCTACTTACTTGCATCCGAACAAATAGACTATGATTTTAAAGATTCGATATTTATTGGGGAGCTGGCATTAGATGGTCGATTACGACCAATTTCAGGAGTTCTTCCAATTGTTGATGGAATAAAATCAAAAGGCTTTAAAAGACTTTATCTTCCAATTGAAAATGCTCCAGAAGCATCATTAATTCAAGGTATTGACATAATTGGACTATCTCATTTGAGTGAGATTGTTCAAAATAATATTCCTTCTGGATTTAAAAATAATGAAACAAAAGTTAAAAAGAATGAATATAAATCATCGCTCTTTGAAGAAATTAAAGGGCAAAATCATGCAAAGAGAGCTTTAGAGGTTGCAGCAGCGGGTGGCCATAATGTTTTATTGTCTGGAGTACCTGGCTCTGGTAAGACTATGCTTTATAGAAGTATCCCTACAATAATGCCAGAAATGACTGTTGATGAAATGTTAGAAGTTACAAAAATTTATAGTATTATTGGAGAAACTTCAAAAAACTCACCGTTAATATATGAAAGACCATTTAGAACCCCTCATCATACATCTTCTCAAGCTGCCTTAGTCGGTGGCGGTTCAAAAATAAGGCCTGGACAAATTAGTCTTGCTCATAGAGGGGTTCTCTTTCTTGATGAATTTCCTGAGTTTTCTGTTCAGGCATTAGAAGCGCTAAGACAACCATTAGAAGATAAGATTGTTACTATCTCTAGGGCTAGCGGAACTCTTACTTTTCCAGCAAACTTCATTTTAGTAGGGGCAATGAATCCTTGTAAGTGCGGATATTTAGGAGATTCCGATAAAGAATGTACATGTACTCAGATTGAGATATTAAGGTACCAAAAGAAAATTTCAGGACCTATTTTAGATAGGATTGATTTGTTGGTAAATGTTTCTAAAGTTAATAATTCAGAGTTTTTATTAAAAGTAACGAGGAAAAGTCCGAGAGTGTTAGATTAAGAGTACAGAATGCAAGAAATCTTCAATTAAATAGATTTAAGGATTTTAAGGTGGTTTCTAATTCAGATATGAATCAAAGATTAATAGGAGATCTAATTAAAATTGATAAAGACTCTGAAGCATTATTAAAGGCAGCAATGGAAAAGTTAAACCTAACAGCCCGATCATACTATCGACTTCTTAAAGTCTCTAGAACAATTGCAGATCTAGAGCAAAAAGAAAACATTTTGAAATCTCATATTCAGGAAGCATTAAGTTACAGAATGAGTATATAGAATATTGACTCTTTTTGTTGGCGACACCGAATTATATAATTGTCTATACTTATTATTTCATTTTATGAAAAAGCTATTACTAGGGGCTATAACACTAGTTACTTTTATGGCAATTATGCCAATCTCTCAGGTTAGTGCTGCAAAGCAAGATTATTTTATAACTCAAGCCGATGTGGTAAAAGTTTCAAACCATAGATATGGAGGAATGTTTATTGAATATCAGGCTAAAGGTATAAATGATGTGAATATGACAGCAAAAATTAAGGTTAAATTTTTCTACGATAGTTCACTTAAAAATCCGATAGAAAAAGGTAAAGTAAAGGTAATTACAATTCCTCAATTTACATCTGGTCCAGAAAAAGATAAAGATAATGATGGAATTAAAAATAGTCATGATAATTGTCCTGCTATTACAGGATCAGAATTTAATCTTGGATGTCCACTTAAGACAGTAGGCTCAACTTGTATAAATCCAAGATGAGCTACAGCTAAAATTAGATGTTCAAGCGAAAAACTAAACGTATTTGATGGTGAATATTATGGCGGTGCAGGTTTTGATTTTAAGTATAAGAAAGAACTAGAGGGAAAGAAAATATATGCTCAAATTGAGATAGTTTCTCCAGCTAGTGTTAATGATACAAATAAGAATAATTTTGAAGTTGTAGAGATTTCCCTATAATTTATTATTACTTGCTGCCATATTTAATATGGCAGCACTTTTTCAATTCTCAGGCATATAACCCATTCCCCTTTAGCAGGTTGATTCTTAAACTTTTCAATAACCCCTTTGACAGCTCCTCTTTCAATTCGTTGAAATTTTTTAGTCAATTCTCCACAAGCACTAATTTTTAAGTCTTCACCGTATAACTCTTGAATTACTTCTAATGTTTTCAAAATACGGAAAGGTGATTCAAAAAATACAACAGTTGTTTGTTCAAGATTGTAATTTTCAAGTAACTTTTGTACTCGAATTTTTTTCCGAGGAAGGAATCCTACAAAAGCATAATAATCTGTAGGCAATCCTGAAAGAACTAAGGCTGAAGAAACAGCTGTGGGTCCTGGAATTACATCAATTTCAAAGCCTTCTTCAATGGCAGCTCTAACTAACTTAAATCCAGGATCTGAAATCCCTGGCATTCCTGCATCAGTAGTTAATACTACATCACTTTCTTTTAATAAATTTAAAATATTTTGTACTACTCTTTCGTGATTCTGTTCTCTATAGGACATTACAGATTGTGTTAAATCAGAATCTATCTCAAGCGATTTTAAAACTTCGCTATACCTGTCTTTTAATATAGTCTTAAATTTATAAAAAACTCTTGTATCTTCAGCTAAAACATTCTGGCTTTCGAAAATGTATCTTAAGGCTCTGATTGAAATATCTTCAACGTTACCGATTGTTGTTCCTAAAAGGATTAACTTACCCATACATATAACCTAACTACTAATTATCTAATCAATTAAATTATAACTCAGGGAATGAAGAAGCTGAATTAAGCCAAGCAATATATGCAAAGGAGAAAAACAACAAAATGATTAGAATAATAAATTTTATTGTTTCGAATATAAGCTCTTGTTTTTCGTTTCTTATTTTCTTATTGTTCAATTAATCTTGCTCTAACAACTAATCTTTTCTCTGAAGTATAAAGAGGTGTACAAGTGTATAAGGTTACAATATTATCTTCTGTTTGTTCCTCTATCTGGACCTGATCAGGTGTAACTTCGAATATATCATAAACACTATAAACATATTCTTTTCCTTCCCAATAAATACTGAATTTATCATTTTTTTCATCTTGTCTAAATGATAAAAAGTAATTGGACCAGATGAATATAAAAATCTATGTGCAACTATAACTGTATTGCCTCCAAGAGAAGGATTACTTGTATCTGGTCTTAACCATAAACCCTTGTCTAAAGATTCTTTCCCTCCTGTGTTAATTTCTCCATCAACACTTATCTTTGGAATTACTAATCTGTTTTCTTTAGGAATGGGTTTTAATTCAGGGATAATTTCTTCAGGTGCTTCTATTGAAGCATAAATAAAACCGTCATTTTTTGTACTAGCTTTTTTTTGCATTAAAGAGAATCTCAGGAAGAACAGGGAATATAATTATATATATTCCCGTAAAGAAAACTATTAAAGAAATAGTACGATTTACTATTTTAAGAACAGATAACATACTAAGATTTTACAATTTTTGTAAAAAGCTTTTTTTCTGCTCTTATTAAATTTAATTCAAGTACTGAAAGCACTAATATAACTCCTATCATAACTGATCTTGTTATATTAATACCTGTAGCAGCTAATACTCTCCCTTCGCTATTCGAAACATTCATCCCAGCGACATTACCTGTAGTTGTTTGTTCGGGTTCAAATGGATTATTAACTGGTACTACTTCAGCTTCATCCTCCGCTATGATTGCAATTGAAAGAACTTTACCTGTTTCCTCCTTAAATTCCAACTTTCCACCAGTAGTATCTCTTTCCTTATTTTGTACAGTTGTTGTAGAAACAACATTACCATTAGTATCCTCTTCTATTACTTCTTCAAAAATAGGTTCATTAATTTCTTCTTCGCTTAAAACTTCTTTCTCAATAGTGAATGAACTTGAGGCAGAATCTGAAGTTGCTTCCAATATTACTTCATCTTTCTTTTCTTCTTCCTTTTCTTCAGGAACTGGAATAGGAATTAATTCGTAATTAATAATCTCAAAATTAATAGTTTTATCATTAATTACCGAACCCTTGCCCCCTCTCTCTGTATGGACAGATAGTGTAACGGTATGAGCTCCTGGTTCAATTCTCCATTCTTCGTAAACCTTATTTGAATTATGTGCTATTGCATATGGAAGTCCATTTTCAACTCTATAATTTTTCTTTCCATCTAAGCCGAACTTAACGCTACCTTTTGTTCCTGGGGTGACGACCGCTACAAGAGTAAAGGGTCTATATTCGATTTGAGAGAAATCAATAATATCTCCATCTTTTACTTCAATAATTTCTTGTCTTGACTCAATATCTACTAAAAAGAATTTAATGTCTCTTGGGCTTAAATTTGTTTCTACTGGCTCAGGTGGCTTTGGCCTTTGGTCTTCACTTTTTTCCTCATCATTTTTCTTCTCTTCCACTTTACTTTTTTCCTTCTCTTTCTTATCTTCTTCTTTTTTCTCTTCCTTTGTATTACTTTCTGCTTGCTCTTCTATTTTTTTACCTTCTAGTAATCCTGAAGCTCTCAATTTATTTTCAAATGGGCCGCTAGAACTACCTGGATTAAACTCTAAAGTTAAGAAAATTGAAGCACTATTTTGAGCTTGAAGCTCATCTATCTTTTCAATAATTTCTGTATTACTTAAACCATTATATGCTGGGTTAATTTTTAAAGAGGAGCTTTCAAGTTTTTTTATTTCGAATTCATTTTCAGGAAAGGTGTTCTTAAAATCAGAAAATATTTTTACATCATTTAATTTTTTATCTGTATTATTTTTAATTGAGAATGAGTAAGACACTTCAAAGGCTCCGCTCTCTCTTTCATTCACACTTACAATATTACTTGAAAGACTCATTGCCTTATCCTCTTGAATTGATGTTTGAACAACTTCAGCATAATATCCTCAGCTCCAAGAATTTTCTCATTATTATTTTTAGGATTGAAAGAAATTGTTATGTCTCCGAAAGCCAGAGTAAATGCACTGAAGAAAAGAGCGAAAATTAACAGTCCTGACCGCAATTTTTTTTGTTGCTTTTTCATGAAAACAGTTTTTAATGACACTACATTATGTAGACAAAACTGAAAATTTGCAAGTAAAGTTTACAAAGCATATTAGAAAACTGTTATAAATTTCTAAATGTAGTTATTTTTTTGGAGTCAATTTGAAAGGAGTAGATTGTAGGAAATAGACCACCTTGGCTGACAACTATTTTATCAAAAATCTTATATTTTTTCTTTTTAAAAATTGATTCAATTAATTCTTTTTCTTGTGTAATTATTGTAACTATTCCTGCATTTTTTAAGATTTGACTAGCTTTTTTTTCTAATTCTTTATAGATCTTAATGTTCTCCTCATGATTACCAGTTCTTATTCCAAAAGGAGGATTAGTTATTATTCTAGAAACAGATTCCTTAGAAAGTTTTAACATACTAACATTAGATCTAAATGCCACAACTTTATCTTTTTTAATTCCTGCTGCCTTTATATTTTTAATTGTCATGTCAATTGCAGTTCCACTTTTATCTGACATTAAAACTTTCTTAGGACTAAAGTATTTAGCAGCAGTAATTCCAATTGTTCCAGCTCCACAAAATGGATCTAATACGATATCATCCACATCGATTTTAGAAATTCTACATAAAATATATGCAAGAGAAGGATTAATTCCAGCAGGAGAAGTCTCAATTTTCCAATCTCTTCTGAACAAATTTCGAATTAAACCATTTTCTTTTTGAATTCTAAGTGAAGAAAGGAGTGTTCGAAATTTATCTACATCAGAAATTTCACTCTCAAATTCAATACGACCTTTTTCTTCACCTAATATTGAGATATTTTCAAACTTTTCAGATAGCTCCTCCCTTACAATTTTTTCAGTTCCTGAAATTGTTTCTAGTTTATACTTCATTTGAAAAGTTTACCAAAAACTTTCCTCATTATCCCTATGTATTCAAGATCTAAGACTAAAATACACATTAAGGATGCAAGAACAACAACCCTTCTTAGGGCGAATCCAGTACTTGGAAGATTTGTAATTTGATCTCTGTCTGTAAGTGTATAAGGTACTTCTGGTGTTTCTATTACCTCTTCTTCAGGAACTTCAGGTAACTCAGCTTCAGGAACTTCTCCTTGTCCTCCTGTCTCAATAAATGGGGGGATTTCTGCTCTTGGCCGATTATTGTTATTAGATGACCCTCCTCGCCTCCTGAATTACTCTCTTCGTCATCTTCATCCTCAAGCTCGAAAGAGATTGAAGCATCATCTTCAAGTTCGTTATCTTCTTCTCTTACAATTGTAAATGTAACTTCTTCAGAGTAAACTTTATCTCCAGAAAGGTTATCTTCAGAATAAACCTCAACTAAAACAGTATAAATTCCATCAATAGAGTTCCAAGGTAGAGATTCAAGATCATAAGAAGTATATGTGTATGCAGAATTATTTTCTGTTGTACTCATACCATTATTTAAAATAGTAAATTTTATACTTCCAGGTATTTCGAAATTTGTAGATGCTTCGATAGTAAATGGACCAATACCTTCAAATTCGTACTGATTATTATTTCCAATTTGAATTATTCTATTTTCGCCACTATTAACAAACCAGAAGCTTAAATCTAAGTTAGAGTAATCAATGTCAGGACTTTCAACTTCTTCATTATTATCCTCACCACCCTCATCATCCCCGCCGCCACCACCACCTTGATTACCACCTCCATTATCATTGCCATCTTCATCACCACCGCCACCTTGATTCCCTCCCCCATCCTCATTATCGTCTTCATCTTGTGTTGGTTCTTTAAGTGCGACTACTGAAATATTATTTTCAAAAGGGCCTGCAGAATTTTCAGGAATAAAATCAACTATCATTTCAATCCTTGCATTTTGTCCTGAGGCCAAGTTATCTGTCCCTGAAAGAAGGTTAACATTACTACTTCCGTTAAATGAATTATTAATTGTTAGATCATTACTTGAAACAGAATTAATAGTGAATTCAATCCCAGGGAAAGCAGATGCTAAATTATTAGTTGCTTTTACTTCATAAACTGTATTCTCAGTATTATTTGCAATGAAGTAGTTATAAGTTACACGATAAGTTCCATTTCCTAAGCTAGAAACAGATTGGATTGTCATGTCAGCATTTAAGTTCAGTTGCCCAGCTATATCTAAACCCTCTATTTTGCTTTGAGAAATATCTTCATTTATTCGATTTGAGAAAAGTAGGAACATTAATGTGGAGAAAACTAAAATAGCCCCAAGGGCTAGAGGAATAATTTGTTTTTTTAAGTTCATTTTTGTTTGGTGACTTACTATAGAATAACCTTATTATTTACTTTGCTTCAAGTTCTCTTTCCATAGTAATAAAGTCAAAGAATGAATCCTCAAACTGGATCTCCTTTTTTTGTGTTCCAACAATTTTAAATGAGTTTTGCTTGTACATCGCTATTGCTTTTTCTTGTGAAGATATTACTGTCAAGGATACTTTTCGTATATGTGAGAGATTATTCAAGTGATCTATTAGGAATAAAATTAATTCTTTACCGATTCCGTTTTTCCTATATTCTGGCAAAACATAAAACCAAACAATTGTTGCAACATGACTTAATCGCTTTCTTTTATTAAAAGTAACACCAATCATTCCTATAGGTTCGCTTTTTTCATTAAGATAGAAAAATAAATTAGAATGAATTCCAATTAAGTAATCATTCAAGTAAAGCTTCCACCAAGAATCTGAACTTGAGTTATATTCATCATATTCTCCAACAAAGGCTGAAGGATCAGATTTTAATGCAGTTAACATTAAGTTCTTAATCAACTCGAAATCATTAATTCTTGCTTTACGAATTTTCATTAAGAAGAGAGTCGATTAATTCTAAGTATGTTGGGAAAACTGCTTCCCACGTAAAATTCCTTGCAAAAGATAGGTTATGCTCAATCATTTCAAACCTTTTTTTATAATTATTAACTACATCGTTCAAAATATAGGTCAGCCTTTCTACATCGCCAAAAGTGTAAGAATATCCAGATAATGGATTAATTAACAATTCTGAAGCCTCGTTCTGGTTAGTTGTAATAATTAAGTTACCTTTAGCCATAGCTTCAATTAAAACAATGCCAGTTGCTTCCCACTTACTTGGAAGTATATTAACTTGAGATTTTAAAAAAGCTTCATCTCTTTGTTCGTCTGTAGGAGTAAATATTATCTTAGTATTATTTTCTAAATTATTTTCTGAAATTATTTGTCTTAGCTTTTTTGTATACCTTCCTTCTCTCCCCATTATCCAAAATTCAATCTTATCTAAAACTTCTTTTTTAAGTTTACTCATTGCATATAGAACATCCTGTATTCCTTTATACCATTCCATTCGATTTAGATAAGTAATAATAATTTTGTCTTCAGGATTATATTTAGGAACTTTTTTTTCTATATAATTTTTATTAATTCCATTAGGAATTAAAATAATATTTCTTTCCTTTACATTATATTCTTTCATCATCCAATCCTTTTGAGTTGGAACAACAGAGATTGCTCGATCATAAACAAATGGAATAATGAGTTTTAAAAAAAATGTATAGAATTTTTTAACAAAGCCTTTAATTCCCTTTTTTGCAAAAGCTAAAAATGGTCCATGAGGTGTATTAATAAATTTAACCTTTCGGCTAATTAGTCTTTTCATTACTAAACAGAACTCTGTCCAGATAAAACCAAATCCAGAAACATGAATAATGTCAGCATCTGAGGCTAAAAGTCTAGGAAGTAATCTAGGATAGAATCCGGCATAAAGTGATTCATTGATTGCCCAATGTCTATAAATCTTAATACCTTTGTATTCCTCTACCCAAGGCAATTTTTCATTTCGAAACTTAACATTTGTTGTGAATATACTTACTTCATGACCTTGTTCTACCATTCTAGTTGCCATTGCTTCAATGTTTTGCTCAGCACCACCTTTAAATGGATGAAATCGAGGAATTATATACAGTATTTTCATTATTCTTATTATAACCAATGACAAAGTATATACAAATGATATGAGTATTTCTTTATGTTACAATCAATTAATTTATATATTATCTTCTATTTCTATGAAGGAAATTAGAAAAGTAGATCCAATGTCATACGCAAAATTCTCAGGTGCAATGGGATTTGTTCTTGGATTATTTGCAGGTTTAATGACTGCTCTATTCTCATCAGCTTTATCACAAGCTGGAGTACCTGGAGCAGGAGGTGCGGGAATTGCTGCAATTATAATTACGCCAATTATGTATGGAATCGGAGGTTTTATAGGAGGTTATGTTGGTGCTCTTGTATACAATATGGTAGCTGAGCGAGCTGGAGGTATTAAAGTAGAATTAGTAGATTCAAAAGAAGCTTAACTTAATTAGGTTTAAGAACATTACTAATAAAGTACTCGTAAACATTTTTTAATAAAGACGGGTCGTTCCTCTCTCCTCTATTACCCTCTGGGGTTAAGAAAGGGGCATCCGTCTCAAAATAAATACCGGCTTTATAAATATCTTCAATGCTTTTTATTTCTTTATCTTTCAACAATGATTTATACATTTCTCTTAGTTCGGCTGCATTTTTAAAAGTAATTATTCCATTTACCCCAACTCCCCATCCAGCGTTAATAATTTCTTGTGCAGTTTCCAGTTTTCCTGTAAATGAATGAAAAATACCATATGTCTTATATTCTTTAACAATTCTTAAACAGTCTTCTTCAGCATTTCTTGAATGAATGCTTAATGGAAGGTTTAATTCTGAAGCTAGTTTTAAATGTCTCCTAAATAGTTTCTCTTGAAATAACTTAGAGAAGGCCTGCTCATCTTCAGAGATATTTGCTATCCAATAGTAATCTAATCCTGTTTCTCCAATCCCTTTTATGTTTTCAAGATTATTCATTATAATTGATCTTATTTTCTGCATTTCCTCATTCATCCACTCATCTCCGAGATCAAAACCTAAAAATTGAGAGGAATTAGGTATAAATATCTCAGGATCAATTCCAACAAAGCTTTTTATTCCGGTATTTTGACTCGAGATCTTTACTGATTCTTCTGATGTAGACACGTTTATAGAAATATCCCATATTTCAGAGATGTTATTTTCCTCAACTTTTTTCAAAATATGCTGAAAATCATGTTCAAAGACTGGATCGTTAAAATGACAGTGGGTATCGATAAGTTTTGTAGGTTGTCCTAAAAGCTTGAATAATTCACTCATAATTTAGAAATATCCCTTAAGAGAGTATCATAAAATGTTGAAGAAACCACTACTAATCTGCTAAAATTCAATGCACTAAATTAATAAATATATATGGGAAATACAAGCTCAGCAAAAAAAGCAATTAGAGTAGCTCAAAGAAAAAGAGTGATCAACCTGAGAAAAAAAAGACAAGTTTCTGAGGCTAGAAAGGCTGTAGGTAAGGCTATCGCAGCTAAGGATAAAAAAGTTGCTGAACAACTACTTCCAACAGCTTACAAAGAGATTGATAAAGCTGCAAAAATGAATATAATAAAGAAAAATACTGCAGCTAGATATAAATCAAGACTCGCTGCTAAAATAAAGGCAATATAATTTAGGCTTTTATTACTCAATTTGTGTCTAAATCACTAATTAAGCTAATTGATTATTCGCTACTACCTGCACTTTTAATGGTGTTTGGTAAGTTTGTTGGTGTCATATTAGTAGGAAAATTTATAGGTGTAAACGTTAATATTAGGGAGTATTCAGATGCTCTATTAGCTGTGTCCCCAATGGTCTCAAAACAAGACTTAATCACAATTACCTCATATTCTGATTTAATAATGTATGCTTTTGTTGCTGGATTATTTTCTGTAGTTCTTATTAAAGCTGTTTTCTTTCATAATACTCATGCAAAGCCAACATTAGTTGCTAAACTTGCACATTCAAATATGCTTAGCCTAATTCAAAATTCGTATGAAATTTATCATTCAGCTTCAATTCATCTAGTATTCTTATGGATTGCAACATCAATTGTTATCTTTAACTCAGCGGTTGGAAATACTTATAGCTGGATCGCTGTTCTTTCAACTATCTCATCGATAGTTCTTACAGCTATATTGCTTCAAGATGTTTATAGAGAGATTGAAAATATTAAGAATAAGCCTGGATCTTATAACTGGAAATAATTAGATCCATCCCTCAATAATTGTGACTTTCATTTTACTTTCTGGGTTACTAAGTAGTTCGATAATTCTTCTATCCAGATTATTTGCTCCTCTATTCAAGTTAAATCCAAAAGTTCTACCAGAGTCAAAATGACTTTTTCTAAGAACAATTTCATGCTCTGAGTTAAAGTTAGGATTAACGAAGCACTTAAATTCACTTGAAATATCTTCTCCAGTAGAAGGATCAGTTATTGAACAAATGAGTTTTATTTTCTTATTAAATAGCTTAAGTTTTTCTAAATCAAAATCTGCTTTTATTCCGATAATACAATCACCACGTTCAGTTAAGTCTTCATCTTTCGTAAATTCTAAAGTCTTAAAATGAGTAGCCTTAATATTAGGATGTCCTGAACAATAGAACGAATACTCTAGTCTATAATCTTCCTCCTGCATCCTTTAGAAAGTTAGAAGTAAATTCAATTAAGTATATAAAAAGAACAGAAAGAATTGAATTTAGCAGCGAAAATACCAAAAGAAATTCATTGTTTATAGCTGTAGAAATTGCAGTTGATACAAAAACAGCAATAAAAATAATTAGTGATTTCAGTAAATTCGCTTTTAGAGAAGATTTTTTTAATTTTATATTCATATTATTTTTGCCTATTTTCCCAAACTTTTCTTACTATTCTTCCGATAATCAGATCAGCTAGAATAAATAGAATTGTATATAATATAGTACGACCTATTGAATAAGCAATTGTTTCTTCTTCTATTAAAGAAAAATATACAAAAGATGCAATAAGGAAGATAACTGATGGATAAAATCTATTAACTAAACTCTTAAACCAACCTAACTCTCTTTTCAAGGCTCGATTAGACATTTCTAGCTTTTTTATTTCCTTTTCGTATTGTTGTACAGTCATATTCATTGATTATAACATTATAAAATTATTTAACTACTACTCCCGTAATACTATAAACCTCCCTATCTCTTTTGCTTAAGATTTTTTTTCCCCATGGTGATAATATACTTGCTTTTTCATTTTCATCTAAAACTTTAACTTTCATAATTTTTATTCCAAAATTTAAAATCGCCTTTTTAAAATCATCTTCAAAATAACCTAGGCTTAGCTCCGGTAAATTTCTTTCAGCTCTAAACGCTTCTTCGTACTTATCGTCGTAAGTTGTAATTATCTGTAGCACTCCAGTATTTTTTGTAATTAAAACTAAGTTTTGAATTATTACAGTGTTTACTGAAACTATTCCTTCAAGAAGCGATCCCCAAGGGAAGTTAACCTGGACTTCATCAGCTATTGATTCAAGTTCAATAGGTAAATTCTCTGCGACACCATGGATATACATTAAATTATTAAGACCTCCCTTCGCAGGTTTTTTTTTCGCTTTTCTAGATATTTCTTCAAGAGCCTTAAAGTTTGCATCAATGCCAATATAAAAATTTTCGGGATGATCGTAAGCTAATTTATAAGTCTGCTTACCATCTCCACAACCTAAATCAATAATAATTTTTTTAAATCTAGGATCAATTTTTAGTGTACTCTCCTGTTTAATCTTTTTACCGTTAAGAACATTAAGCATAATAGATTATAGCTAATTAGTACTTAAATACCTAGGCATCGAAGTACTCAAATCTATATTTATTATGTGTAATCATCTCATGCAAAATAATTTCTATTACTACACTTATTATTCTTACCTTATATAAGGAGCTAATAATTGTGGTAAAAAGTTAGACTCCTTCAAGGGAGTTTTTTTATTTTATTTTTATTATTTAATTTATATGAAATATACAGTTGGAATTATTGGAAATGGAAGATTTGGAGACATGCTATATAAAGCTTTTAAGAGATATGGAAAAAATGATTTTGAGGTTTCCATTTTCTCTAGAAGGATTGAGTTTGAGAATAATTCAAAAATAAAAATTGAACAATCAAAAAATTCAAAACTATTGAAGAGATCTGTAAGTCGGATATTGTAATACCAGCGGTCCCGATTTAAGCCTTTGAAGACCAAATAAAAGAGATAAAAGATCTAATTCCTAAAACCTCGATAGTTGTTGATGTTTGCTCAGTAAGTGTACATCCAGCAAAAGTTATGAGTGAGAATTTGAATTGTGATTTACTATCAACACATCTAATGTTTGGGCCTGATTCAACTCAAAATGCTACGTTTTTTAAGGATTGAAATTCATATTTGACCCATTAAAAATCGAAAATAAAGAAAGATTAGATGTATTTCTAGATTTTTGGAAAGGTTTAGGCTGTGATCTTAGAAATTTAACTCCAGATGAGCACGATCTTCAAGCGGCATATACACATGCTTATGCCTTTATGATTGGTAAAATTGGAATAATTCTAAATGTCAGAAGAAACGATATTTCAACAAAAGGTTTTGAAGGTGTTTTATATAACCAAGAAGCTGTAGAAAACGACACAAGTCAACTGTTTAATGACAAGATGACATTTAACCCGTATACTAAAGAGATGAGGTTAAAGATGAAAAAAGCCCTACAGCAAATAGAAATCGAGATTGGGTAGCGTTATCAAAAATTGGCGACACATACATTATTAGGCTATAATAGTTATATAGAATTATTACTATTATGGCTAATTTCGAAGAAGTTCGGACAATAAATGAATATCTAGAAAATGCATCTCCTGAAGATACAGTAAACGTTTCTCTTTCTACTGCGAATGGTCATGCACAAAGGTATGTTATTCCAGTCTCATCCAAAAACATTATATTAGTACATGACAGCGATACAGCTGCAAGAGAAATAAATAGAAGAAGTAATGTCGGAATATTTGTTTTCGATTGGGGACATTTTGAAGAAATACATAGATACTTAATTGATGTAAAACCAGATACAGCCTTAGCTTTAGTATCTCCAGATGCAGTAATAGAAGATGGAATAATAAAGGCTAGTTCAATAAACACTTACTTTGTTTTTACAGTTGATGATTTATTGCGAGTTGATAATGATAAGTTAAAGACAGTATTTACAAATTTAAAAATGGGTCTTTCACAGACCAGCTCTGGAACACTTATAACTTACGGTGATAAATTAATTGCTCAGATTAATGAATTGCGAGAAGGAGAAGAAAAAACAGCAAAAATACAATCTTTTAAAGAGAAAGTTCTTACTTTGAAAAGAGAAAAGCATAATCTCCTATCTACGTATTTATTTATTGGAAAAGCTAAAAACAGTTATGTTGATAGAGAAATTGAAGAGGCTTTTCTTGCACTTCAAACATTAGTTAACAGAGAGTTTGGGAAAAATACTCAAATGAAAGCAATACTAAAAAATCTACTGACTTCTTGATTTCACAGGGTATTAATATATAAACATGTCAGAAAATACAGGTTCTTATTCAGAATTTGAAAAACCTGAGTATTTCGATACAGTTATTAACTGGATTGAAAGCTTATAACTTCCAGTAGAAAATTCAAAAGAAGTTTCTGTAGTAGAGCAAATATTCGAAAGTAAAAATATAGGAGTTTAAAATTCTGGCTAGATAACTCTACTCCAAGATTTAATGGAGTAAAAATGTATCCCCTTGATCCTAGAATTTATGAACTAATAGTTAGTTATATAGCAGAGTCATTTGTAAAGCTAGGAGTTAAACCAAATCAAGTCCCTGAGTTTTTTGTTAGTAAATTTGATCCAGGGTTTTTTGGAGATAAAGATCAATATCAATATGCACCTATGCAGATTAGCACTTACAGGGAGATTGGAAGATATTTTGCTAAGAAAAAGGTGGAGAGATTTTTTAGAGCTGAGAGTTAGTCTACTTTTTTTTATAACTGTTATTATCGGTTATGAAAAATGCTTTAATTCTTCATGGAACTAATTTCGATAATGACAACGGATTAAGCGGAACAAATTGGTTTCCTTGGCTTGGTGGAAAATTAACCGAGTTAGGTTATGACGTTAGAATACCCGATCTTCCAAAACCATCAGCTCCAGACTTAGATAGATATTGGGATTATCTCAAGGATTTTGAGTTTAATGAGGAGACTGTTCTTATTGGACATAGTTCAGGAGCTACAGCAATTTTAGGACTCCTTACAGAGCTAAATGAAGAAAAGATTAAAATTAATAAAGCAATTTTAGTTGCAGGTTTTTCTTATGACGATGGATGGAATTGTTCTGGATTGTTTAAATATGAATTCGATTGGAAAAAGATAAGAGAATCTACAAAAGAAATTATACAAATACATTCTATTGATGATCCTTATGTGAGTTTAGAGAATGCAAAAGGAATTGCTGAAAACTTAGGGATTGCAATAACACTGTTTATGAATAAAGGGCATTTTAGTACAGGTAGTTCACCAGAATTTGTAAAATTTCCTGAGATATTGGATTGGATTTAGGCTTCTGCCCACCTGGAAGATTCATGCTGTCTTACAATGTGACTTCTAAATTCTCTCCTAGTTCCAACTACTAACCAATTCACTTTTTGATTTATTCCTGCCAGAGGACCTAATGCGGTAAGTTGAGTACTAGCAGAATTACTTGGAGAATATATAACTATTTCTTTAGTACCCAATTTTGTCAAAGCTTCTTTTAACTCTCTTGCTGATTCGAAATCAATAAGACTAATATCAGTAATAGTATTATTTACACTTAATGCGATTCATGAAATGTTAAAATGAGAGTGTGCTAAGCTTAAAACTTCTTTTATAATTCTTAAAAATGTGCCGACTGTATCTACAGCTAATAAAGCAGTTCCTTCATGTAATATAAAAATTTGATCTTCAGGTTTTTTAACTCCTTCAGTAGCTCTTAAATCAGCAGAAACCTGCATATCAAGAGGAATAGACTCATACTTATAAAATTACCACTTAATGTTAACAACTTATGGCAGCATTTGTAAAGCCCAATCCTTATTGATTTTTATTGTTATTAAATATAGAAGTAAGCTAAAATCCTCGATGATAAATGGATTATCTAAAGTAGAAACAGAATTTAACTCTTCAGAGGAGCTTGCAAGAATTATTCAATATAAAGCCCAATCCGGAGCATCTTATGAAGAGCTTGCGGAAGTTTCACTTCATATTCTTTCTAAGCTTAACTCTTTTAACACTACTTTTCTTAATGAAGAAGGTAGATTTAATGCCTGTATGTTTGTTTTTAATTATGCTAAAGCTTTAGGAATGGAAGCTAGTGTTTACTATAACCAAGGAAAAAATAAGGCGTTCCATTTAGTTATAGCTAAAAATGATTCTAAACTTAATCTTGAAGAGTTGGACCGAGCGGTAGAAGGAGAAGATTTGAATATTCCTAAAATGAATGTTTTTCATGCTCACCTAGATGTTGTACCAATAAATAATAACCTTGGCATTGAAAGGCAAAATGGAGTTGTTATTGGAAGAGGAACAAATGACGTACTAGCACAAGCTTCATTATTAATGGTAAATATGGCACTAAACCCTGAATGCAATGTCGTTTATTACTTCTCAGGAGATGAGGAGGTAGATATGAAGTATGGAGGAATTGAAATTATTAAATATTTTCATGGATTTCTTTTTGACTTTGAGCCAACGGGAAATGTTTTAGGAGAAGTTGTTACAAGAGGGTTAGAAGGACATTTATACTTTAGAGATATTGACCCTGATGACTCTAATGATTCAAATATCTTAAATTATTTAAAAGAAAGGGGGATTAGATATAAAGTTGATGAAGAAAATACTCTTACTGTAATTGTTGAAGAATGGGATTCAGAGTTAATAGGATTACTTGTAGTTAATAATTTTTTTTCTGTGAATATTCCTCCGCTTAATATTAATAATAACCCAAGAAACATTAAAATATTTACTGAAATTGTAAGAAGAATTTATGGAGAACCTATAGTAATTCCTGAATTAAGTTCTGCCTCTAAATTTAAAGATGGAGGTTTAGATAACTTTATTTCACTTGCTTTAAAATTAGGTAAAAATGGATTAATATTTAGTTTCCCTGAGGTTGGAGAAAGGCATTCAGAGCAGGAAGCTGCTTACTTTCATAACTATGTTCAATTCTTAACGCTTTTAGATGAACTTTCTGAGTACATAGATGAATTTTTTGAATTTGAGCAATAAAAGTCATTAAGTCTTTTGATATAATCACTACATGAATAAAGAAATTGAAATGAAATTTCTAGACATAGATGAGGATTTATTAAGAGATAAATTTAAAGAAATTGGTGCATCACTAGTTCACGAGAAAAGATTAATGAAACGATCAACTTTTGATTTTAAAAATATTGAGCTTCAAAAAGGAGAATATAAATGGCTAAGGGTTAGAGATGAAGGAGATAAAATAACAATGACTTTAAAGCATTTGTTTGATGAACAAAGAATTGTTAATACAGAAGAGATTGAAATAGAAGTAAATGACTTTGAAAAGGCAAAGCAGATGGTATTAGAGCTTGAGATGAAACTAACGAATACACAAGAAAATTATAGAGAAAGATGGGTGTATAATAATGTTGAACTAACTATAGATACCTGGCCAGGTTTAAATCCACTTTTAGAGATTGAAGCAGAAACAGAGGAAAGAGTCAGGGAAGTTGCAAGGATTTTAGGTTTTGACTTAAGAAAGGCTATCTTTGGAACGATAGATTATGCTTATCAAAAAGCATTAAATACCCCCTTGGAATTTATTGTTAAACTAAGAGAACTAACATTTATAACTATAAAGAAGTATTAAAAGATTATTTATAACTAATAACTATGACTAAAGAAGATGTATTGAATTTATTAAGACCAATTACTATTTCAAAAGTTGTTTCAAAGGTAAAGCATAGTAACGCTGATAGATTGTGGGTTTTACAGGTTGATAATGGTTCAGGCAACAATGTTCAAGTTGTAACTGGAGCGAATAACTTTGAAGAAGGTGATTTAGTAGCTCACCTTGCTCCTGGAAATATTGTACCTGGGTGGTTAATAGATAAGGGAGAAGAGGTAAAGCTTACTGAGAGAGAAATGAGAGGAGAGATGTCTTCAGGTATGTTACTTGCAGAAGATGAGATTGGATTAGGAGAAGATCATGATGGAATTCTTATCGTTAGTGAGAAAAATTCTAAATTACAACTGTCAAATTCAAAACAAGAAGATTTAATAGGTAAGAGTCTTAACGAAATATTAAAGGATGAGATTATTGAATTTGTTCTTAAAAAAGCTAAGGTTTTTGAAATTACACCAGAAATGCAGGAGAAAATTGACTTAATAACTAGAGATTTAGAAGAAGTAATTGGTAAGGAAGATATTGCTCCTATTCTGGCCGAACGACCATTAAGAGTGTATTGGGGAACTGCTCCTACTGGAAAGCCAAGCGTTGGATATTTTGTTCCAATGATTAAAATTTCAGATTTTCTAAAAGCTGGATGCGAAGTAACAGTTTTACTAGCAAACATTCATGCATTTTTAGACAATATGAAGTCTTCTTGGGATGTAGTTAATTACAGATCCGAATACTACAAATTAGTAATAACAGAAATATTGAAAGTTTTAGGAACACCTTTAGATAAATTAAAGTTTATTGAAGGTTCTAGCTACCAACTCGATAGTAAATACACTATGGATATGTATAAAATTGCAACAATGACAACAATTCAAAGTGTAAAAGGAGCTGGGGCTGAAGTTGTTAAACAAGTAGAGAGTCCTGTTCTTGGAGGAATGCTCTACCCTATTCTTCAAGCGCTAGATGAACAATATCTTGAAGTAGATGCACAACTTGGAGGGTTAGATCAAAGAAAAATATTTATGTTCGCAAGAGAGTATCTTCCTAAACTTGATTATAAAAAAAGAATTCATTTAATGAATCCGCTAATTCCAGGATTAGGGAAATCAGGAAAAATGTCATCGAGTGAACCAAATTCAAAAATCGATTTTGAAGATACAGATGAAAATATAAATGACAAGATTAGTAAGGCACTTTCTGTTGATAAAGAAGTTGAAGGAAATGGGTTATTAGCTTTATTAAAATATGTTATTTTCAAGAGATTAGAAGTAAAAAATGAAAAATTTAATATAGAAAGAGAGAAGAAATGGGGAGGGAATGCTGAATATTTGAAATATAGCGATCTAGAAAAAGACTTTGTTGAAGGAAAACTATCTTCGGTAGATTTAAAACCTGCTGTTTCAAGAGAGCTTATAAAACTTGTAGAACCTATTAGAAAAGTGATTAATGATAATGCTGAATTAGTTTCTAAAGCATATCCAATAAATTAACTAGCTACTACATCAATAGTAATTTATAATAGTTATAGTTATTAAATAAAATTATGAATTCAAATAAGAATATACTTACTGCAGGAGCATTAATTGCAATACTTATTGGAGTTTTCGCGGCAACAATGTACTTCACTAATGATAATAACGACAATGAAGAACCTGAAATACAAGAGGAAGATAATAGAATTCCTGACGGACCTTTAGTTGAAGAAGAAGGAAAAGAAGGAACAATTAGAATGAAATATATTTATGAACAGAAAGCTACTCTTTCTGATGTATCTGGAGGAAATGCAACGGGTAAAGCTTATGCAGGCTTAAATGATCAAGAACTTTTTCAGCTTTATGTCGAGTTTCAAAACCTACCTACATTGAGCGAAGGACAGTTTTATGAGGGTTGGCTTTTAAGATCAGATCCTTTTGATTCTTTTAGTACTGGTCCTTTAATGACTGTTGATAGTAATCATGTTAATAATTTTCAAGCAGTTACAAACTATCTAGACTATGATACATATGTTCTAACGATTGAGGAAAATGATGGAAACCCTGAAGCAGGAGATCATATTTTAGAAGGAGAATTCGTTTCAGCTGACGAAGAAAATACTACAACTCCAGAAGCAGTAGAATCACCTACCTCAGAATCTGGAGATTATGTTGATTATTCTGATTCTGTTTTAGCTAACGCTGATGCAAAAGTTGATTACGATACATCTACAGAACTGAAAGAGAAGTATAATGTTCGAACTCAACACACATTTGCACAAGTTGATAGTGAAGGTAATGAGTTAAATACTTGGATAGGAAGTTTTACTCTCGAAGATTTCTTAAATAATGTTTTTTAAATAAATGACATTTTTATTGGTATCATTTGTAGCAGGAATTTTAAATGTACTAGCACCATGCGTTTTCCCACTTCTACCTGTAATTATTGGTGGCTCAGTGAGCGAAACTGATAAGAAAAGGCCTTTAATAATAATAGGTTCTTTAGCTTTTTTTATAATTTTATTCACAGTACTACTGAAATTCGGAGAAGGAATACTTTCTATTCCAGATATGACATTAAGAATTATCTCGGGAGTAATTTTAATTGTTTTTGGTCTAGCTACTCTATTTCCTAAAGAATGGGGACTAATAACATACAAGCTTGGGATTAGTTCAAAAAGCGATCAACTTTTACATAAATCTTCTGAAAAAAGTAGATTAGGAGAAATATTAACAGGAGCAGCTCTTGGTCCAGTATTCACAAGCTGTAGTCCAACATACTTAGTAATTCTAGGTCTTGCACTTCAAGAACAAAACTTTTTAACTGCATTTTTATATTTAACTTTCTATGTTCTTGGTTTGTGTTTTATTCTTGTGTTAGTTTCAATCTGGGGACAACGAGTTATAAAGAAATTAAAATGGGCTACCAATCCTAATAGTACTTTTAAAAAAGTTATCGGAATGATCTTTATTATTGTCGGATTAATAATAATTTTTAGGATTGAAAAAGAAATCCAAGAAGCATTGCTTCAAGTTCCTCTCTTCGAAAACTTCTACTCAATTGAAACTGATATTGTTAATCAGACTAGATAACTTTGCTCTTTTGTTTTTACAACGGTAAACTACATAAAGTAATCAATAAATTTATGAAAGTTTTCTCACATATTAATAGGGTAATTATTTATTTAACTGCATTAGATATTTTTACATGGGGATTGATCGCAGCTATTAACGGTTTTGCAGGTCTATACTTAGCAACAAAATTAGAAGTTGATATTGTTCAAATTGTTGGAATTGGGACAGGAATTTATAGTTTAGCTAGTAGTGTTGTACAAATTCCTGTTGGAACTTTTATCGATAATTTTAAGCAAGACAAGGATGATATTATAATTCTTTTTCTTGGAAGTGTTTTAATGGGACTTCCATTTATCTTCTATCCTTTTATTCATAACGAATATTTTTATTACATACTTCAATTCATAACAGGACTGGGTTCTGGAATGAACTTAGTAAGTTGGAGAAAACTTTTCGCTAAAAACTTAGATGCTGATAAGGAAGGTTTAGCTTATGGAACTTACGAAACAATAATGGGGTTCAGTATTGCAATTTTTAGTCTTATAGCTGGTTTTGTTGCGAATATAGGAGAAGAATATTTCGATGCTGTTATGGTTGTTATAGGCTTTGTAATAATGTCTGGAGGATTATGGACAATAAAGCTTTATAACGTAAAAGGAAGAAAACAATAATGAAAAATATTCTGAAATTACCATATTTAATAATTTACGGAATTCTAACAACTCTTTTCATAATGGCAGCCGGCTTTGGAATAGTTAACCAGCCTTTAGACACCACCCTCGACCAGGCAATAAAACTAGTTCTTGAGAAATATCCTGAGGTAGATAAAGAAAATAAGCAGATATTTTCTGAGCAGCTTGAAAATTCTTGGTACATCACAATTGGTTACGTTAGTGAAAGTTTAGGAATTACTGGTGGGGACTGTTTTAGAGTTGATGATGAATCGGTACGTTACATTGACAGTGTAAAATTAGAAAGTACTTTTGCTACAGAAATTAATCCAATAACTTGTATCGCTACTTAATATATTGTTTTTATCAGTTCTGGTTTTGAATTATTAAAAAGAACGTAAGAAGCAAACCCGTTTTGAATGAATCCACTATTAATGTATTTATTTTTAATGTCGATTTCGGGAACATGACTATGAGCAGCAATAATAAAATTGTTTGGATATTTTCTAGCTAATGAATTCTTAACATCAAAAGCTGATTTAATATAAAAAACATTACCTAAGTACATATTCGCAAAAGCTAAAAGATCAAAAAAATAATAAAAAAATTGCATTACTTTTATAGGTAGAGTTTCAAGAATTTTCTCATAAAAATTGTGAGTGTCGCCGTGAGTTACTATATAAACATTGTCTTTAATTTCAAATCTATAAATGTCTAATGCATTATCACAAAACTCATAAATCCTATGATCACATTCTTTTTCCCTATCATGGTTGCCATATATGTATATTGTGTTTCTAGCCTTTAATAATGGAAATAGTTTATTCCATTTAGAATTAACGAATTCGTCAAAAGTTGAGGTAAAAGAATTCCAAAAATCACCGTTAATTATTACGAAGTCAGCAGTCTTAATAATTTTTTCAAGAAAGTTAAATTTACGCTTATTAAACCTACTAGTTAAATGAGTATCAGAAAGTATAAGTGTAGTCATTTAGTAGTATAATAATCTTACATTTTTCAAGATACATGAAAAAAACTATAAATGATAGAAAACTAGATCATATAAAAATTGTTCTAGAAGAAAAAGTAGAGCCAATAGAATCTTCATTTGATAAATATAAACTTCCATACAAAGCTTTCCCTGAAATTGATATGAAGGAAATAGATACTACTGCAAAATTTTTCCAATGGAATCTGAATATGCCTTTTATTGTTTCTTCAATGACTGGAGGACCAGAACTTGGAGAAAAAATTAATAGAAATCTTGCAGAAGCTTGTGAAGAAGTTGGAGTTGGTCTGGGGCTTGGTTCAATGAGAGTAATTTTAAGAAAACCAGAATCAATTAAGAGTTTTGATGTAAAAAAAAATATTGTCCAAATGTACCACTCTTTGCAAATATGGGAATTGTTCAATTAAATTATGGTTACGGAGTTGATGAAATAAATAAAATTATAGATTCTGTTAATGCAGATGGAGTTTTTCTGCATGTAAATCATCTTCAAGAAGCTATACAACCAGAGGGAGATACAAATTTCAAAGATCTTATTCCTAAGATTGAAAAAATTCTACCTAAAATTAAAAAGAAAGTAGTTGTAAAAGAAGTAGGTCATGGTTTTGATTATGAATCAGCTAAAAGACTTTATGATATTGGGATTGAGTGGATAGATGTTGCTGGTCTTGGAGGGACTTCATGGGCTTGGGTAGAAGCGTATAGACGAGAAGATAATATCGGACATCTTTTTAATGCACAAGGAATTCCAACTGATGAATCGTTAATCGAATGTTCAAAAGTTAAAGGATTAAATCTAATTGCAGGAGGAGGGGTTAGAAATGGATTACATATTGCTAAGTCTATTGCTTTAGGAGCTAAATTAGCAACTGCTCCAAAAACACTTTTAGAACCAGCTCTAGATTCAACAGAGTCGTGTATAAAGGAATTGAATAAATTTAAGAAGGAATTAGAAATTGCGATGTTTAGTTCTGGAGTTAAGGATTTAGAAGAACTATCGAAGATTGAGCTAAAGAAGATAGATTAGTATCTATATCTTGTCGATCCAGAGGAGATAGAGAGTACTTAAAGAATTAAATGATCTTGCAACAACACCGTCCTACCGTCATGCTGAACTTGTTTCAGCATCTAAAACCTAGACCCTGAAACAAGTTCAGGGTGACGATACTATAGTATAATTCCTTATGAACATTGTTAAAGAAAGCGACTCAGATTTGGTCAAAACTGTAGCTCAAGTTTTAACAAAAGGAGGGCTTATAATTTTTCCTACTGAAACAGCTTACGGAGTTGGAGTAGATGCAACGAATAGTGAGGCGGTGAGTAAACTTCTTAAATATAAAAGGAGGCCAGAAGGAAAAGCTATTTCAATCGGTGTATACAACCAAGAAATGGCTTCTAAATACGTTGAGATAAACGAAACTGCTAAAAATATTTATAAAGAATTTTTACCGGGCCCTGTAACTGTGATTTCAAATTCAAAAGGTAATGTAGATAAAAGATTAGAGTCGGAAAAAGCAACTTTAGGAATTAGAATACCTGATAAAGAATCATTTTTGAAAATAGTTAATGAATTTAATAAACCAATAACAACTACTTCAGCTAATTCTGCAGGCAAGAAAACTCCCTACTCCATTCAGGATGTTTTCGATACATTAACTGAAAAACAAAAGAATTTAATAGATTTAGTTATTGATGGAGGTGAATTGCCTAAAAGACTTACGTCAAGCGTTATAGATACAACAACTGATTATTTAAAAACATATAGAAAAGGAGCGATCGATTTAAATAAGAAAAGTATAAAAGCAACCTACATAACTAATTCAGCAGATGAAACAATTGAGCTTGGGTCTAAACTTATGAGTGAGAGAATACAAAAAGACAAACCTATATTCTTTTTACTTAGAGGTGATTTAGGAGCTGGAAAAACACATTTTACAAAGGGAATTGCTAAGGCATTGGGAATTGAGCGGAATATAAAATCGCCAACGTATACTTATGTTGAAGAATATAAGGTTGTAACAGGGAAATTATTACATATCGATGCTTGGAAAATTGAGAACAAAGATGATTTAGAAATGTTAGGTTTTAATGAATTGAATAAGCCCGGAAATATTTTAGCTATTGAATGGCCAGAGATTATTGAAAATTTAGGTTTCGAATTTAATGATGGAGAAATAATTGACTTAGAATTCACTCAAGGAAATTCAGTTGATCAAAGAGAAATAAAAGAAAGGGAGAACTAGACTCCCTTTTTTATTCAAATTTAATACTTCTAATCATTGCATCACATTCAGTGAAATTATTATTTTCAGATGAGCATGTAGCAACTAAAAAATTATTTGTTTCATTTGTATAGTTAAAGCTTGATTCAGCACAATCATTTTCAGCCGATCCAATAATAGCTGGACAATTTGAATCTATGAAAATGGTATCAGTATATAAAACTGAGTCTGTGTTTAGAAAAGAGACTCTGTATATTTCTCCAATGTTAGCAATATTACCAATTGCGACATAATCATCAATTATACCTGGATAAGCCTCATACGAGATTCCTATTTCTAAACTAGTATTTTGACTATAAACTGTGACACCATCAATAAAATTTGACTCCTCTGAAACCATATATTCCCTAGGTATAGAAAGTTTAAAATATTTTAAGTCAACTCCTAATGAGTCAACAAAATCTTCAGTTGATATAGTATAAGTAATATCGTTTGAAGCTTGATCCTCTGTAGTTGGCTGTTCAGCATCATCTAAAAGTTCAACACTCTCTAAGATAGCTAATGCTAAAGCAAAATCCTCACTATCAATCTTTTCTTGAATAATTTCATCTATTGTTTTGTCAAAGTTAAGCTCATTTCCAGGGCAAGTATTTTTATTTGCAGATAAATCGATCATTCCATAAACATCATCTTTTATCTCATAAAAGTATCTAACGGCTAAATATGTAGATTCACCTTCTATTGATGAATCTTCATAACTACAAGGGAATCCTTCTCCAGAAATTGTTTTGATCGGTTCAGCATTAGTTTCTGGTAAATCTTCAGTTATTTCCTGCTGTGTATATCCAGGATAATTCCTAACATCAAAATCTATTTTTTCAAAAGAAATAATTGAATTAAATTCATCACTATCTGGTTTAATACTTACTGTATTTGCTCTTTCTTGAATTGGACGATCAAAACCATTTTCAATATTATTATTTTCTGGATAATTAAGCTTAATGCCTAATTCTGGACTTTCAAAAGTCTCAGATAGATCGAATTTGTATTCTATCTCACTTTCAGTATCACCGGGGATTTCTATTGGAGTTTCCAGTTCTGGTTGATTTACTGGTTCTTGTTGATTATTATTTACAGCAACAGCACCTAAACCAATACCAGCAGAAGCTAATAAAACAGCACTACCTGCGATAATTTTAGCCGTAGTTGTGGCAAGTAAACCACTTCCTGCAGTAGCAGCGGCTACTGCTACTCCACTTGTAACACTTGAACTTAACATAGTAGATAATGTAAAACCTAAAGTAGAACCAACTGTAGTTGCAATAGAAGCTGAACTAGCAGCAGTCATTGCATAAGCAGGTTGGACTGAAATACCAAGTATTCCAGCTAAAATTAATGGTATTGAAACAGATTTTAGAGCTAGAGATTTTTCTTCCCTAGAAACTGACAATCTCAGATCCTCAATTCCTCCATAAAATCTCTTCTTGACAGAATCAATATTCATTTCAACAATAGTAGCTATTTCCTGAAAGCTCATCTCATCCCACATTCTCATAACTATTATGTCAGCTGTTACTTCGTCCATCTTAGTAAGCTCATTTTCGATATATTCAATAGTCATATCATTAACAACTTCATTCTCTAAAGTACTCATGCCTTTATCAACTTGAGATTCGATTTCTTCAGAGTATTCAGCTGAATTATTACTTTTTGAGTTAGTTTTGTTATAAATCATATTTCTTGAAACTTTATAGAGCCAAGCCCTTTTATTTTGTATGAAATCAAAATCCTCATTTTCTAACAACCTTATGAAAGCTTCCGAAACAATGTCCTCGGCCTCCTGATCACTCCTGAGACGAAATTTACAGAACCGAAATATCTCATCAGCATGGTCTAAATATACTTTTTCGAAAACTTCCTTTTTATTCATGTTGTGTATAAGACAAATTAATATAGAAAAAGGGACATTTTTCTTAAAAAAACTGCCTGTTAAGGCAGTTTTTTTGATTTGTATTAAGTATCATTATTATCTTTTATTCTCTATAGAATCTAATATACCCTTTATGCTTGAATTATTGTTAGATTCACATTTAGCTTCTGTACATAAAACTTCTCCTTTAGCGCAAACACATGTATTACAGCTATCACCAGCAGGGAAATTGTTTCCTGTTTTGTATGTAACTCCATTAAATGTACAGGTATTTGCTTCTCCTAAAATATCCTGACTCTGAATTACCATTAGGCCAAGTATAAGAGAGATTAAAACCATAATTATAGTAATGACGATAGCAATGTAGGTTGGAGTATTTAGTTTTGGAGAATTGCTTTTTTTCATTATATTTAATATTAAATTATATTAAGTTTATTGAACCAAGTATTTCTATTACCTGTGCGTATTCATTAGGACTAGACAAATCTTGAGTTGCTGTTCTATCGAAAGTACTAAAACAAGGGACATCCAGAAGAATAGAATAATTATAACCGTTTCTTTGAAAAACTGATGTAATAACTGATCCATCTGCTCTATCTTCCTTTACAACAACGTTAGCTGTAAGTAAATAATAACCAGAAATTCTTTTTGTTAAGTCAGGAACTAATGCTTCAACACCATCAATATTTACTTTAAGAAAGCTATCCTCATTATTTGAGTCATAAATTGCACCTCCATACTGTATTCCTTCACCAGCTTGACTAACATTCATTTTGATATTATACCCATTATTTGAGGCTGTAATCACAGATGTATTTGCGACCTCAGAATGCTCACTCTCAGTTACTGCCCAAAGTTCATTATTATATTCAAAACTCAATCCTGGGAATTCTTTACTTTCATATGTAATATTTACTTCCTCGTTTTGGGTAGGATCTGTTGTACCTTCATCCTCTTCAGGTTGAATTAGAAAGCTATCATTTTCATTTTTACATGCTATTTGAGTACAAACTACCTCGCCTCCTGCGCAAGCACATTGATTACATCCATCCCCAGCAGGAAACCCTTCTCCAATTTCGTAAAGAACACCTTTATATGTACAAGTCCCCACTTTGTGTTCAAAAATGTCTTCTCTGTCGATTACACTAAACCCCGTAGCTAGAGCTGCAATAACAAGAACTGTTACTAAAGCAACAAGCAAGAATGTTAGTAAATAATTTTTATCTTTTTCCATCTTCATACACTGCTATTAACAGGATAGATGATTTAGATAATGAAATCAATTAAACATTCTTAGATAATTTCGAATAGATATATGTCTAGAACTTTACCTTCTGATATTTTAAGTGCTATACCATTATTAGAAACATCAACACCAATTAAGTACCCTTCCTCTAAAAAAGGGTGTTGGCTATAAACAATGTCTAATTGATAATCTTGTAAGTTAAACTCGAATATATTCCAAGGGAATTTTGATTCAATAGCATTAATTAGCTCTTCTTTATTTGTTATTTCACAACATTCTGTATATTTAATTGTAAAGGTTGTTTTGTCAGTAAGAAAAGTATAAAAATTTTCAAAATCTTTTGAATTAATAGAACTTATTAAATCATTAGAATATGTTTCTAATCGAGTATTTATAAGTAAAGTGTTGTTATTGTTAATACATACGATCTCTGTGCAAAGTACAGAAGTTACACTACAAATAAATTGGTTACATTGATCTCCAGCTGGAAAATTATCTCCAATATTATAAATAACACTATTATACGTGCATGTATTACTACTATTTTCTAATAGCCCTTCTTGGTCAATATAACTAGCTCCAAAATACATTGAAACTAATACAAGAGAAGCAATTATTAATCCAATTAAGATTCTAAGATAAAAAAGTTAAAAGGTTTTTCTTAGGTTATTTTTTTTCTTATTTGTGTTCAAAGATAATTTCGGTAAAAATTTACCTTTAGTTAAGTTAATACTTTATACTACTATTATTACTAAATTCTTGAATCAAGACAAGTCAGAATGAAATCAGCGGTTGTAATAAAAAGAAGACAAATTATTGATCGTAACTTTCTTAAATATCTATACCCTCTTTTCTTTACTTTATTTGCAGATAGTATCTTAACCTACGCATTCCCAGTAATAGTTAATGATGAGTTAAATTCTCCATTAAGCCTAGGATTAATAATGGCTGCATCTTCAGTTGTTGGAATTATTATGGATCTTTTAATTCCTAAGCTATTTACAAAATCTACATGGAGAGACTTTCTATTTATTAGTATTTTATTAAGTATTTTATATCCAATCTTCATTCATTTAGGAACACAAAGCTCCCCAACAATATTTTTCCTATTGGGATCAATTATATGGGGAATTTATTTTGAGTTTATGTCTTTTTCTGAACAAGGATATATAGTTGAAGAGGAGCCGAAATCTGATTTTACAAGCGACTGGAGCATTATTTATGTTCTATGGCAGATAGGATCATTAATAAGCCCGATTTTGGGGGCTTTTTTACTAGCAAACAGTATTTTACATTTTTCAGCAACAGTTATTGCCATTCAGCTTATTGCGCTGTTGATTTATTATTTTGTTCTAATAAAGTATAGGAATGAAACAAAAAGAAAAAATGTTAGAAGTCATGTAAATACAAGTCTTAAACTTTTTAAAGAGTTTTCAATATTGAGAGTATTAAGTTCTAAAGTTTTTCCAGTATTTTTAGTTGGGGTTTGTGGAGGAATGATACTTGCTACATTTTGGACTATAGGTGGAATATATGGAGAGGAATTGGCAGGGAGCCAGGAAAAGGGATGGGTTGTTTTGTTTGTTTTTAATATGGCAGTATTAATTGGATCTACTCTTTTAATTTACTTTCCGATAAAAAAGAAGAAAAAGAAAATTTCCCAAGTTGCGCTTTTTCTAAGCTCTTTATTAATGATTCCTATATTTCTTTTAGATGATCTTTGGGTAATACTGCTTTTTGTTGGATTACTAAGCTTTGCTTCATCGATTGTGATTCCTTTAAATGATGCTGTTTTTTCTGATCTTGCACAAAGAAGTAAAGATTATGAAATGTATATTATGAGTTTGTCTAGAATTACAATTTCTCTTTCTTATGTAATAGGGCCTCTATTCGTTGGAATTTTAGGTGAATATTTCATTTATAGTGAAGTCTTGAGTATTATTGGTGTAGTCATATTAATCGTTTCCCTTTTAGCTACTTTAATAACACCTGTAAGTATAAGACTTCCGATAAAAAAACTTCAGGAAATTATTAAAGCTCTTTGACATAATATACCCCCTGGGAGTATATTAACTAAATGGAAGAATGTAAAAAGTTTAATAATCAAATTAACAGAATTAAAGGGCAAATGAGTGGAGTTGAGAAAATGATCGAAGAAGGTCGAAATGTAAATGATATTGTTCAACAAGTTTCAGCGGTTAGGGCTGCTCTATCCAGACTAGCTATAGACTTGTTAAAAAATGAATCTAGTGAATGTTTTAATGGAGATAAGCTAGAAACTAATAAGAAGAAATTCGAAGAACTGGTTACAAACTTCTTTAAAATTACTTAAAAATATTTATTATTATTTATTCAATGGCAGATGAAAATTCAAAGATTACTCATACTACTGATGCAGAGTTCGAAAATGCAATATCAAGCGGGCTGACATTAGTTGATTTTTGGGCAGCATGGTGTACCCCATGCTTAATGATTGCTCCAGTTTTAGAAGAGATTTCAGGAGATTTAGACGGAAAGCTTAATATAGTTAAGATGAATGTAGATGAAAATCCTGAGACAGCTCCAAAATTTGGAGTACAAGGAATTCCAACATTAATTCTATTCAAAGACGGAAAGCTTGTAGATAGAATAGTTGGGGCTGTTCCTAAAGCAGTTATGCTTGAGACAATAAATAAACATATTTAAAAATATGGATGAAGAAAATAAAGATCTAACTACTAAGTTGCATGAGCTAATAATTGTAGGTTCTGGACCAGCCGGACTGACTGCAGGAATATATGCTGCTAGAGCTAGATTAAATCCATTGATTTTTGGAGGAGTTACATGGGGAGGCCAACTAATGAATACTACTGATGTAGAAAACTATCCAGGTTTTCCAGATGGCATTAAAGGACCTGATCTTATGCAAAATATGATTAAACAGGCTGAGAAGTTTGGTTCAAAATTAATATACGATAATATAACTGAAGTTATTTTAGGGGATAAAAGTGTAAAAATTGTTAAGGTCGGAGATAAGGAATATAAAGCTAAGTCAGTAATCTTAGCAACAGGCTCTAACCCAAGAAAATTAAAAGTTCCAGGAGAAGATAAGTTCTATGGAAGAGGCGTATCTACTTGCGCTACTTGTGATGGGGCTTTCTATAAGGACAAAGTAGTTACTGTTGTTGGGGGAGGAGATACTGCAATGGAGGATTCAACATTTCTAACTAGATTTGCAAGTAAGGTTTACATTATTCATAGAAGAGAAGAATTTAGAGCTAGCGAGATTATGCAAGAGCGAGCATTAAATAACCCTAAAATTGAAGTAATCTGGAACGCAGAGGTTACTGAGGTTTTAGGTGACGAAACTGTAACAGGAGTAAAGCTTCATAATAATAAAGAAAATTCAGACTCAGAATTAAAATTGGATGGAGTTTTCTTAGCTATAGGGCATGTACCTTCAACTCAATTTCTTACAAATATTTTAGAGCTTGATGAAAATGGATATGTAATTACACAAAATGATGTTGAAACAAGTATTCCTGGGATTTTTGTTGCAGGAGAGATCCAAGATCATGTTTATAAGCAAGCAATAACTACAGCTGCAGATGGATGCAAAGCGGCATTAAAAGCACAAAGATGGTTAGAGGGAAACGAAGAAATTCAGAATGTTTGGTAAGTTGTCAAATAATGTAGACAAAAGCTAAGTAAGCCTTGTATAATTGCCTACTTAGTTTTTTATGAGTGAAAACCCAAGAGATTATGAGACAATAGATACATTATTAGAAAAAGATAAGGAATTTATACGATTAAATTACGACTCAGCTGATCCAGTTACAGTTGTTAGTCGAGATATTATTCCTAAAGATAGAACATTAATATATAC
>CAZWRA010000003.1:0-49528 GCA_964635995.1 uncultured Candidatus Saccharibacteria bacterium | reverse complement strand
CCACAAACATTGCAAGCAATTTCGACCGCAAAAGTGGGGATTATCTTCCTTTAGTCTACATTCAAGTCTTAAATAAAAGAGTAGAATAGTCTATGATTTACAGACCATTGATTTTTGGAATAATTGAATACCTTCTTGCTTTAGGAGTTTTAAAGTACGGGAAATTTGAGAGAAAGATGATTTTACTTTTTCTATTTTTCCTAGGGTCTTACCAAATAGGCGAGGCAATAATTCTTTTGACTGAACAGGATATGTTTGGGCTTAAGTTTGCATATTTTTCGACAACACTTCTTCCAGCATTTGGAATTTATTTTATCGAAAAGCTTACAAAGAAAGATTTAAAATCAGAACTATTCTTTATGGTTTCAGTTTTTCTTGCAACCTTATTTGTAGCTATACCAGCGCCAGTAAACTTTATTGAAACAGTCAATTGTATTCTTAAAGTGTTTTTTGCTGATAATGATTCATTGTTTTACTATATTTGGCTAGCTTATTATTTTATTTCTCTTATCTTAGGAATTGGATTTTTAATTTACTATATTTATCATTCTCACGATAAAGAGCAGAGAAAATACATGTTTATTTTATTAATAGCCTATCTAGCATTTTTCCCGACTTCAGTAATTCTAGTCTTACTATTTAAAATTAGCTTTGGATTATTGGCTTCAACAATGTGCGCAATGGCGATTGTAACTGGTATATTAATTAGTTATATGAGTTTAAGATTCAAAAATGATTAATATATTTTTCATTTACTATGCAATTTCAATTATAGTTTTACGATTATTCTTATTAATCTTAATTAATATTAATCGAGGTATTAAAACCCTTCCTCCTAAATTTAGTAGTTTTAAGTTCTCACATTATTCTTATTACCTAATGATGTCTGCTTTTGTTATTCCTGTATTAATCTGGCCATTAATAACTGGAGAAGACAAATATACAATTTATTTTCTTTGTTTTGCAATTACCGGGGTTATAGGAGAAACACTTTTATCATTTTTATTGGATACATTTTTTGATAAAAGATTTTGGATTTATAGAGTAGATACGCTTTTAAAAAGCTATACAAGTAGTTTGAACTTTATTCCATGGGGTGTCGGAGGACTTATTTATATTGGGATTTCGGAATTCTTTAATTTTTTTCCTACTTTTCAAGAGTTAGTTATTTTCTGGCTGGTCTTTATTTTAGCTGGGTTAATTCTTCTGCTTTCAATAGTAATTAATAGATTTACTGTTAAGAATAAGAAGAATTTAGAATTTGAAAGAGTTGATTTGAAAAGTTATAGTTTAGCTTTTGCAGGATTTATTCTAGCAATTTTAATTACTTCAGTCTTATTTAGAAACTCATTATTTATTGTAGTTGCTATTTTATTTGGAGTAATTGCGTGGGTTGCAGAGTATAAGTTTGGCAAAATGTGTGTGCATTTTATCTCAAAAAGGCTTTGGGTATATGTTTACAATGCAAAAGATCATGGTCATATAACAAGTTTATCTATAATACCTTTCTCCCTAGCTGGATTTTATTTTATAACAATAGCTTTTATTCTCAACGAAATTAATTCTTATTTTATAACTTCATACTCTGAGAAAGTTCTGATACCTTTTCAATATACTTATTTAGTTGGTGTATTAGCTGCATGTGTAATTTGGCTAATTGCGTTTATTCTTCATAAAGAATACAGAGAGAAATTACTTTGGATGAGTACTTACTGTATTGTTTTAGGAGTTGTAGCTCAATACTACTGGTACACAGCTGATTGGTGGGCTCCACAAACTATTACAAACACTAGGGTTGGAATTGAAGATGTTCTTCTTAGTTTTTCAACAGGTGGTTTAGCTCTTTTCGGATATGATATGCTTTTTAATAAAAAGTTTGATTCTAGATTTAAGAAATATACAGTTAAGGTTGTAATTCAAAAAGTTGTTGAGTTTTTAGGGCTAATAGCGCTTTGTATGTTTGTTTTATATGAAGTATTAGAAATTAAAAGTTACTTAAGCAATATTATTAGTTTTTTAATTGTAGGTGGGTATATGATTTGGCAAAGACCTGATATTAAAAAAGATATGTTCAGTACAGGTATCTTAGCTGTAGTTATTTCAATACCTGTTTATTTTCTAATTAATATTATTTCTCCTGGGTGGATTGAGATAACTTGGTTTCATGAGAACTTAACAAATATCTTTTATTTAGGCATACCTATTGAAGATTTAATTTGGTATTTCGCTTTTGGCTTCGTATTAGCAGGTCTTTATCAGTTTGTATTCAATGAAAGATTAAAAGAAGATTAACCTTCATTAAGAGGATTTAAGATCGGTACTAATAATCCGTCTTTATAAACATAACCTCCAGCATTAGGCATTTTGTAATTTCGAATTGAATCTTCGAAACCTTCTAACCCTAATACATTCGCAATTAACATCTGACTCATATCTCCATGAGATACAATCATAATCCTTCCTCTTTCTCCTTTTACTCTTTCTAAATTATGACCAAAGTGAGCTAAAACAGCTCCAGCCCTAAATTTTAATTCAGGAAAAGTTTCTATGCCGTAGCCAGTTAGAATGTAATTTGCTTCTCCGATTTGAAGTAGGTTATTTGTACCTATTTCATTTGCAAGATCAGTAATCTCACTATATAACTTTCCAGCTATTCCAGAGAACTTTCTTTCTTGTAAATGATCAATTACAACTAAATCGCCATGACCAGTTATATTTGAGATTATTCTGGCAGTTCTTGAGGCTCGAAGTAGAGGAGAACAAAAAATATGATCAAAACCTGGATCGCGAGCATCTCTCAACGAACGAGCTAATGCTTCAGCTTGCGTTATCCCTTTTTCAGTAAGATCTTCATCTAATGTGTTAAGGGATTTATTTTTATTTGCCTCACTTTCTCCATGCCTAATAAAAGTAAGCTCAATTTCAGATTGTAAAAGAATGCCTAACCCTTCTCTAAGAGCATTTTCATCGTAAGTTTCTAAGTCTGGACCATCAGGGAAAGGGGTATTTAAATCATAGTTACTCATAAGTTTAGTTTTAACTTATGAAAGATAATAGCATGTACAATAAATGCATATCTTCTATGGTTCGTGCCGAACTTCAAACTTACTAAAAAAAAGCAAAAGATCCTTAGTAAATTGAGTCAATGTTAACCTTACTAAACTAATATTTGACAATTTATCACCTATATCTTCAGACTCTACAGCCATTCGATAAGCTTCTGCTATTTGAGGTGGTATAGACAAATTGTATAATAAAGAATCTCCGAAAGTACCAGTCCATACATTATGTAAATCTTCTTCGTTAAGACTAGCTAATTGAGTAAGATCAATTTGGATTTTCAAAGCATCAGTTTTTTCCATCGATAAGATTTTTCCACCAGCAGTACTTACTGCGTCAGTATAAGTGGGAGCTGTATATAATGGATTTATAAGTTCCCTCACCCCTGAAGAAATTTCTTGTGTTTGTTGTTCGCTCATATAATTACTAACTTCCTTTTTTAAAAGTTACTGGGTAACTGGTAACAATTGATAGGTATATTCTACCATTCCTATCTTTTTTTTTCTCTAAAACTAAGCATACATCTTTAATATCAGTTAAACCTGGTTCATAAAGGTCTCGATTAATGTATATTGCCTTTGAACCTCTGTTATTGGCTATTCTTATAGGTGTACTATTTGATATTTCTCCAAATCCACCAGTTAATCTTACATACTGTGAGTCTTTTGATCTTATATAAGATACTATTGATGCGAATTCCTTTTGAGAATTTAGAATTTCACGGAAAGTATCGAAGAAGCTACCCCAGTTTTCAAATGCAGACATATTTAGTCTATTAGATTTTTTAGCCATTTCCCTTAAAAAATTATTTCTTTCATTCATATCATTAGATTCAAGAGTCAAGATATGATCAAATGGATGAATAGGTACTCCTGATCTTTTATTTAAAAATTCGTAATGTGAGTAATAAACCCAGTGTTTCATCAACATATCAAATAAAAGACCTTCCCATATTTTGGGATCACTATCTTCCTGTCTAAGTTCTTCAATAATGTTTAGGCTTTGATTTAAGAAATCGACTTGAACAGTAGGAAAGAATTTATCTGCAGAAGGGAACATACCATTTTCATCTCTATAGTAATTAGATACATTAAAAACAAGAGATTCTAGGAACTCTTTTCGTTTAACGTCATCAGTCTCAATATGTCCGTATCCTAAAGCAAACACTAAACGCCCAAGAGGATCTCGAATTCGTCTGGAAGTTTCGAAAGCATCTTCCATAGCTCTATTCAAAACTTCTCTTTCTTCGATTATTGCGTTATCAAGTAAGCTACGGTACTCTTTTAATAACTCAATTTCATCATCTGTATAATATTCTAAATCTTCATCAGTAGGGTATAACCATTCTGGAGTTCCCCTTAATTCTACAGATCTACTGATTTTAGCTGATTTTAAATCGGGTCTTTGCTCCGGAACAAGTGAGGATTCGTTTGTTTGTGCAACTCTTGGACTTACTTCTTCAGACATACATTAATATATCTTTAGACTCAATGAAATTCAATTGGAATTATTTTCTAGGCTTAGCTCTAAAAAGAAGCTTTGCTTTGTTTTCGTCAATTGCTAGAAAATCATCCGCAGCTTCCATTAAAGCATTGTTCGCAGTTTTTTCAAAGGCAACAACTTCGATAAGACAACCTGACTGTTGAAGATAATTAACAACCGGATTAAAGTCGCCGTCACCAGAGCAGAGTATTATTGAGCCAACTTTAGGGGCTAGTCTAACTGCATCCATTGCAATCCCAACATCCCAATCTCCTTTTTTCGCACCTCCAACAAAAGTTTGAAGTGGTTTTTCTTTTGTTTCAAATCCAGCAGAGTTAACAGCATCAAAGAATTCATTTTCTTTCCCTTCAGGATCAGCGTCAATAACATAAGCAATTGCTCTTGTTAGAATTCTATCTTTTACGCAAAAATCTAAAAGTCCCTTAAAATTTACTTTTGCATTGTAAAGATTTTTCGCAGAGTAGTAGAGGTTTTGAACATCGACAAGTACTGCAACTCTTTGGTTTGGGTTTCTTACTATCATAAGTTAGTTTAGCACGACAAAAACCTATTGTTTAGAAGACATTATTTTTCTTGCTACATGTTCAAGATAAAAATCAGCTGTTCTTGAAAGCATAAACATAGCCCCATAAAATATTGATATTTTATGAGGATTTGGTATTTGTTTTAACTCAATCTCGTCTTCTACTACCAGCTTAAATTCGTATTGGCCCAAATCATTCCTAGTATAAATAACTCGATAGCCAATATTTTCAATTTTCATTTCAAAATACAACTGTCCTGGTGTTTTATTATCCATGTTGTATTCTGTTGGTGCAGGAAATTTTATTTCAGCTTGTCTTTGGCCATTTTGATCGATAGTAACAGTTCTTTTTGTGGAATCAAATAATAAATGCGTAGCAACAACATGACCAATGTTTCTGGAATGTCTTCTAAACCCAAGCATTTCTCTAAATTCTTGATGTAAAGGCATATCTTCTGGTTTTTCTTCTGTTTCATCTGTGAAGATTATTGAAATTCTATCAAAATCTACTGTTACATTAGCTACATCATCAGCTCTTTCCCATGTAGATTGCCTTCTCCTGCCATTTGGTTTTAATTCAACACATTCTGTATGAACACTTGATCGATATGTTCTTACACCTCCAAAAGGGTTATCTCTATCGATATCAGTACTATTTATTCTCTCAATACCCGTAGTTGTAGATCTAAATTCATAATCTGCAAAAGTAAAATTTTCTTGACCAAAATCAGGCATATCGAATGAATCATCAGGAATATCTTGTGACATATTTTGTTTTCTAAATGTGAGATATTAACTGCTGAGCAGAGTAGATGTGAACAGAAAATGGGAGCATATACTATCTTACTAAATTCATGGCTCCGCGTGCTGGACTCGAACCAGCAACCTGCCGGTTAACAGCCGGATGCTCTACCATTGAGCTAACGCGGATTGCGAAAGTGCTGGAAGAATTATACCAATAGATGGCTAGATTTATAAAGCATTTAAGAGCTTTTTCTTTAAGAAAATAGACACGGACTTAAATATTCTCTATTATGAATCTAGGTATATTATTTAAATGATAGAAGCTTTAACTAAAAGTAAAAATAAGTTTGAAAACTTAAAGATATTTAATTTAGTTTTAGGCTGCTTTTATTTAGTACAGGCTCTTCTTTTATTCTCGTTAACTAATAATTATACGGTTAATTTAATCTCAAATTTTCTAAACTCAGAATATAATGGTTTGTCTGAAACATTCACATATATGAATGTAACTAATACTGTTGCAAGTATTAACTTAGGAGCTATGGTTGCTATGTTTTTATTTATTGCAGCTCTTTCTCACTTTCTTTTAGCAGCTCCTGGTATTAGCGAGTGGTATAACGAAAATTTAAAGAAAGACTTAGGTTATGTGAGATGGATTGAATATGCATTCAGCTCATCAGCAATTATTGTTGTTTTAAGTATATTAGTTGGAATTAGAGATATTCATTTGCTTTTTGCTATTTTCTCAATTAATGCATTTATGAACCTGTTCGGGCTTTTAATGGAAAAGCTCAATAATTCAAAGAAGAAAAATTTTGATTGGACTGCATTTGTTTACGCAATCAAAGCAGGCTTTATCCCTTGGATTATTATTGCTTCATATATTATTTTTGGAGCAAATGGCTATTCGATAGGAGAGGGAATGAATCCAATTCCTCAGCCAGTTTACTTAATTGTTTTGCTTTATTTCTTCTGGTTTGTTCTTTTTGCTGTAAATATGTTTATGGGATTTAAAAAGATTGATGGTTGGAAAAACTATCTTTTTACTGAAGTTCTTTACAGTATTTTAGGAGTGCTTTCTAAAACTTCTCTTGCTTGGTTAATTTGATTTACACTTTTAAGTTAATTATAGTAGTACTTACTTTTCTTCTTGTATTGTTTATTTAACTCCAAAAGGTAACCGATACCTCCGACAGAGAGTAGAAGAAAGAAGATTCCCAATCCTCCTATTAAAAATGATTGATTTTTAAGTATTGGTGTACTTGGATTTTCTGTCGCTATAATATCAATAGAAGTAGAAGCGCCTGCGACTCTTCCTTCTGAGCTAACTTCTACTTGATTATTTTCTTTTTCATTTCTAAGTGAAGCTGTAATTTCTTGTATTGGTTCGTTTATTGCTTCAGGATTTGATTTGTATAAAGAGATTACTTGAGCGGGGATAACGAAAAACACCATAACTGTAATTATGATTACTAAAAGTTTTGGAACACTTATATCTATTATTGGTTCTTCAATGTGGTAAAGATTCTTGTGTCGCATCGAAATAAATTTACTAATCTATTAAACCATATAAAGGCTTTTTTTGTCAGTAAAATTAACAACCTAAGTCTCTACAAACCCCAGCAGCGTGATCTTCAAAAGTTTCATTGTAAAAGGTTTCCCCATCAGGAGTATGGTAGAAGTAGAAGTAATTTACATCATTAGGTTTTAATGCAGCGATAATTGATTCAATTCTTGGATTATTTATTGGTGTTGGAGGTAGTCCTGGATAAACATAAGTATTATATGGACTATCTATATTTTGATCTGCAAGCTCGACTCCAGAATCATTTTTCCCAGTAATAAAATTAACAGTTGCATCAGATTGTAAGGCCATTCCAATCTCCATTCTATTATGGAATACTCCAGAAATATCAGATCTGTCATCCCAAGCGCTTGCTTCCTTTTCAATTATTGAAGCTAGAATTACAGCTTCATAAAGATTATTTATACTTCCTAATCCTCGACTATCAGTTGTAGAAGATATATTTTCTTCAACCTTATTTTTAAAGTTCTTAACCATAACTTCTATAATTTGAGCTGTTGTCATGTCCTGGTCAATTCTATATGTGTCTGGATAAAGGAATCCTCTTAGAGAACTTCCGGACGGAAGGTGTTCATCTAAAAACTCTTGAACATCAGGAGAAAAAGTAATTACTTCAGGGTTTTCAACTAAACTATAAAATTCAGAAGTAGTGTAGCCAGTTAAATCTAATAAGTTTTCTTCAAATACTAAAGCGATTTCTTCATATCTTAATCCTTCTTTAATAGTGACCCAAATATCTGGTTTAAATGTTCCAGCTTCTAAAATCTCGATAAGACCAGGAATATTATATCCTGCAGGGATTTCATACATCCCAACTTTAATATTAGGATTAATCATTTCAGTCCTTAAATAAACTTGAATCGGTAGATTATTATTAATATATCCTCTATCTTCTAGTTCGTTAATAACATCCATGAATGAACTACCTTCTACTACTTCTAGTTCAATAGGATCTGGACTTAATTCGTTAAAAATTGCTTTGTTGTACCAACTTCTTACACTAAAAAACACAAAAAGTCCGATTACAAAAAGTAATCCAAAAATTAATAAAATTGTTAATCCTTTATTATTATTTCGTTCTTCTTTCATTACTCACTATTATAATCTAAATATTCTTGTAACATTATTCTAGCAGCTTCTCCGTCAATATTTCCTTTTTTATATTTCATATCCTTTGCATGTGATCTAGCCATCATTGAAGTCATTGATTCATCAATAGTATAGACATCAATAAAGGATTTTAATTTTTCAGAAAATTTTTCAATCTGTTTTGAGAAATTTGAATGAGTTCCATCTTCATTTAAAGGTAATCCCAACAAAATTTTTTGTACTCTTTCTTTTTCAACAATGTCTTTAATTTTAATTAAAGCATCATCTTCATCTTTTACAAATAAAAGGGGTAGAGTTCTTGCAAACATTTTATCCTCGTCGGATACAGCAAGGCCAAATTTTTTTGTTCCGTAATCTATTGCGAGTATTTTACTCATGTACCTTTAATAAAACCAATGAGTACTTCCAACCAGCTCTCCTTTTCTGCAGGCTCTTCTTCTTTAGTATCATTTTCTTTAGGTTTATCTTCAATACTATCTAACTGACTCTTTAGTTTACTATTTTCTGACTTTAAAGTCTGGACCTCATCTCTTAATTTAGCATTAAGTTTCTTTAAGTCATTAACTTCAAAGGGAGTATCTGCGTAAGTTTTTACAAGATTTTGAAGCTGTGAATTCTTTGTTTTAAGATTTTTATTTTCCTCTTTAAGATCATTATTGCTATCTTCAAGGGAATTTACTCTTTCTTCAAGAGCAGAAATTTTTTCATTTAATTCTTTTATAATCATTGGATCGTCGTATTTTAATTTAGCTTTTTCTATAAGCTTCTCAATATCAACGCCATCTCCAGGACACCTAGCTCTTGTTACAGAGTTTATTTGATTATGCCCTATGATGTGGTTTCGATCTAGCGGAATTTTGTATTTAGAGCACAGACTTGCGATTAATTCACTTGATGCTTCATACATTTCATCTGTCCATTTCTCTCCTGTAAATCCTTCATGTTCGATTCCGATAGTATAAAGATTTGGGTTAATCTTTGGTTTTAGTAATGCCCATCTAGGTTGGTTAACTCCTCCAGCATGCCAAGCAGTATCTTCATCAGCGACAAACTGCCAAATAACACCATTTTTACCTACCATGTAATGAGAAGACGCTTCAGAAGCTTCATTATTAAACCAAGCATAAGCTCCATTTAACCATCCTTCAGCAATATGAAGAACAATTGCCTCTGGTTTATATCCGAACCTACCAGAGGATTGATTCCTTACAGGTTTCCAAACGATATCCATAATAATGTAACTACCTAAATACTTCAGGATTATATCAGGAAAAGCAAAATATGCTAAACTAGTCTATTGAAAAAGCTTTTCTTAAGCATTTTTTTCCCCAAGTTTTGCTTAATATGTTCAAAAAGAGGTTCTTATCTTTGTAGAAGGTGCTTAAATGAGTACTTGGATATTCCGTATGTTCAGCGTTGTCATGTATGTGGGAGTGAGGTAAGGTTAGGCTTTACTCACAAAGAATGTGATAAAAAACATTTCTTGATGGATTAGTTTTCGTAACAGTTTATAACAGGCTTGTTAAAGATCTAATTCATAAAGGCAAGTACAGTTCAGTATTTAGCGTGTTTGAAGATTTAGGCAAAATAATGAAACAGTTTGTTCATAATTTTTATTCACTAGGTGAGTTTGAGGTTACATATGTTCCGTCTCATAAAGCTAAACAAGCGAAAAGAGGATTTAATCAAGCTGAAATACTAGCAAAAGAAATTAACGAAAGTTATTTAAATTTATTGGAAAGAGTTAAAGAAACAAAAACCCAGGCTGGAATGTCTGAGCTTGAAAGATTAGGAAATTTAAAAAATGGATTTGTACTTAATGATGTTAATTTAAAATCTAAAACAATAGTAATAGTTGATGATGTTTATACTACAGGTTCAACATTAGAAGAGTGTGCGAGAGTTATAAAAGCAAAACATCCTGAGGTTAAGGTTTATGGGTTTACCTTTGCAAGATCGAGAATAAATTAGGTTTATGTAAGATTCTTTTTATTTCGATAATCTTATTATTTGCATGTTCATAACCTACATCAAATAATTCTTGAGCACTATTAACTTCAAGAAAAGTTTGAATGTTTTCTGAAAGACCGTTAAAAATCATATCAGGAGGATCAATCCAAGTACCTAATTCCTGAATTTTTGCCATTGATAATGATACAGAAGTCGTTAAAGCAATAATTGGGTTATTTTAATTTACAGAACCTATAGGAACTATATCCGAAGCTTTCAAGCCAAAAACTATATCTGCTCCCTTATTTTTAAGAAAAGTTGTTTAGTAAACACTGGTAAAATCGCCGTCTACTAATACCATTTTATTATATTCAACGGGTTTTATTATTCCCGGTATAGCTATAGAGGCTATTAAGGGTGAAATTATTTCTCCCTTTTCAAAAATTACACTTTTTCCTGAAAGTATATCACTAGCCTGAATAAAAACTGGAATTTTAGTTTCTTCCAGATTTTCAGTTTTAATATAATTTCTTAAAAATGTTTTTATTCTTTCTTGACTTATTAAAGATTTTTCTTTTATAGACTTTAATCCAAGGAATTTTTTAAATTAAGGCTTTTTGCTATTTCTAGAATCTCGTCATCCTTGTACCCCTCGCTATAAGCTACAGCTATTAAAGCTCCGGCACTCGAACCAATAAGCATAGAAATCTCTATCTCATTTTCTTCAGGTGCTTTTATAAAGGCTAAATAAGATATTGGCCTTGCAGCTCCTCCTCTCATTGAAAGGGCCAGTTTTCTACTCGGAATTTTTCTCATACATCAAAACCATTCAGGTTATGGTATAATATTAATGTAATAAAAGCACCTTTACAAAAGAGTTGACGTTCCCCTTGCAGCTAAATTAACCCATTTAGTTGCAATGGGGATGCTAATTCGACGATATATTAACGGTTTCAGAGCAAGTCAGAGGTCTGATTTAAACCTTCTGTAAAAAAATTCAAATCAAAAATAAATAACAACTCGTTTGTTAATGCTCTAAATAGTGCTGCAGATAAGGTAGGAGCTTTCCTTTTTGGAAGACCTAACTTTAATGTTGCTTAATATTTAGGGTGTGTACCGAAAACAAAAGTAGGTATACCGTTTGTTGGATTCTTTTCTGGTGGATGAATACAAACGCCCAATTAGCCAGAATGCATTTAACTTCTTTAGTTTATGGAAGTTAAAGAAGAAATTATGAACTCAAAAAAGTATATTTTTGTTTAGTTTTAATTTACTTTTTTGTAAAACAAACTAATCTAAACTTGTAACAACTTTGATTCAATAAATATATTGGACACGGGTATCCGTCATCTCCACCAAAAGCCTCTGAAATATTCGGAGGTTTTTTTATTTCAAGTAAAAGATTAAAAAATTCATTTGACTGTAGAGTTTATGCTGATAATATATGTTTTGCTAAATGTTTAATAAAGCAGCCTATTACTCTTAATGATAGGGAAAAGCAGAAATACTATTTAAAATAGATTAGAAATAAAAAACTATTTAAATATTAAAAAATAAAAGATTTTAAAACTAAGGAGCTTTAGGTGAAAATTTAATATTAATAAACTATAATTGATCCAGTCACATTAAATTATGAATATATTTGAAATACTTTTTTACCAGCCTTTATACAATATAATTATTCTTTTTTATCATCTACTAAATGACAATTTGGGTCTATCTATTATTGCGATTGGACTTATTTCAAGAATTGTTTTGATTCCTGTAACAATAAGACAGGTTAAGATGGCAGAATCCAGTAGAGAATTTAATGAAAAAGCTAAAGAGGTTAGAGAGCAATTTAAAAATGATAAGGAGAAACAGACACAAGAACTTTTAAAGCTTCAACAGGAATATCTTCCGGCTCAGTTAAGCGGATGCTTGCCTTTAATTCTTCAATTCATTATTTTTATTAATATCTATAGCATTATTAGAGGCCTGATTTCTAACGGTGCCGAGAGTTTTAACAATATTGCATATCCTTTTGTTGAAAAGGTTACAACTGAAATAGATACATCTTTTTTAAATGGACTTTTTGACTTAAAAATTGCTCCAAATTCAGCAGAAGTAAATATTCTTCTATATCTTTTTTTAGTAGTTTTAGTAGGAATTACTCAGTATTTCTCAATGAAAATACTTACAGGTATTAGAAATAAGAGTAAGAAAAAGGAAGAAGAAAAGAGTACAAAGAAGAAGAAAAAGAATAAAAAAGCTAATGAGCCTGAGGATTTTTCAGAAATTATGCAGAGATCTACAAATCAGGCAATGAACATTTTCCCGTTCCTTTTAATGTTCATTTCGTACGGATTGCCCGCTGGACTTAGTATCTACTTGATTACTACGTCATTATTCGTTATACTTCAACAGTCCATTTTCTACAAAATTAGGGAACGTAGGGAATTGAACACAGAAAAGAATAGTTAATCTAAAACACTTATGAAATTAAACGCACAGAAAAGAACAGTATCTGGAAAAAAGGTCAAATACTTAAGAGCAGAGGGAATTATACCTGCTACAATTTATGGACCTAAGAGAGATTCTGAAAGTATTCAATTTAATGAAAAAGACTTCCAAAAGGCTTTTGACAAGGCTAGTTATAACAAATTTATTGAACTAACAATTGATGACGCTAAACCAGTCAGAGTTCTTGTAAAAGAGGTAAATTACGATCCAATTAAGGATAATATTCAAGATGTAAGCATTTATCAAATTGATGAAGATAGAAAGATATCTGTAGAGGTTCCTATTATTCTTTTAGGAGAAGCTCCTGCTGTAAAGCAAAAGCTAGGATTCCTAGTACATCAAACAGAGAATGTTACTGTTTATTGTCTACCTAAGGATCTACCTGAGAAATTTGAAATTAGTGTTGAATCTATTGAGACTACTAATGACACAATCTCTCTAGAAGACTTAAAACTTCCAGAAGGTGTTGAATTTGATAGTGGTGTTGATCCTCATTCAGCGATTGCATATATCGCTACTGATCAAAAGGAAATTGTAGAGGAAGAAGCTCCAGCAGAAGGAGAAGAGGGAGCTGAAGGAACTGAAGGATCAGCTGAAGGTGGAGCCGCAACTGAGGGATCTGAAGAAGGTAAAGAAGAATAATAAACTTTCTAAAAATTAAACCCCTGAACTAAAGCAATACGCTAGGTTCAGGGGTTCTTGTAAATAAAGGCTTTATCTTCCATAATGTACATATGAATCAAGTTCCTAATGTACAAAGTGGAGGTATGAATATCTCCGATGAAATTGCTTTGTTAGAAAAGAAAGTCTCTGAAAGACCAATGCCAGATGAGCTTAAACAGAAGGCATTTGGAATGATTCTTCGTCTTAAGAAGATGAGTGCCGATGGAAGTTTCACAAGAGAGTTTGAACCAGTTTCAGAGTATATTAATTGGATTACTCAAATTCCTTTTGGCAATTTTTCTAAAGACACACTTGAGCTTGATAATGCATATAATGAATTGAACGCTAATCATTATGGATTAGAACCAGTAAAGCAGAGAATTCTTGAATATTTAGCGGTCTTAAAGCTTCAGATGCAAAAACAGCAACAGGTTCAACAAAACGCTACAGTTAACTCAAAAGATGAGATGAAAAGACTTCAAGGAAGCTCGTCTCACGCTCCAATTCTATGTTTTGTTGGTATCCAAGGAGTTGGTAAGACAACTATGGCAAAATCAATCGCTACAGCCCTAGGTAGAGAGTTTGTAAGGGTATCTTTAGGAGGTTTAGGAAGTGTTGTTGAGCTTAGAGGAAGATCTAGAGGAGAGATAGACGCAGAACCAGGACAGATTGTTAAATCATTAGTTAGAACTAATGTCATGAATCCTCTTATCCTACTTGATGAAATTGATAAGGTGAACTCGCAATCAGGCTTAAGAGCAGATATTATGGCAGCTTTACTAGAAATATTAGATCCAGAGCAGAATTCTGCATTTATGGACAAATATGTTGACTACCCACTAGATTTGTCACAATGTATTTTCATTACGACAGCTAATAATCTAGGAGGAATATCAGCGGCCTTGTTAGATAGATTAGAGGTAATACGATTTGGAAGCTATACAGATCAGGATAAAGTAAATATCGCAAAAAGTTATCTTCTTCCAAAAGTCAGAAAAGCTACCGGTTTAAGTGAAGAGCAGCTATCGTTCGATGAAAATGTATGGCCTCTCGTTATTAGGCCTCTAGGTTTCGATGCTGGAGTTAGGCAATTAGAGCGAACACTAACTGATCTAGCTAGAAAAGTCGCTTTAATGATTGTTAAAGGCACCACAACAGGTGTAAAAATATCTGAAGAGAACTTCAGAGAGTTTATACCGGAACAAATAGGAATAATGAGCTAGTTGGTCGTTAGCTTTTAGCTGTTAGTTTTTTAATGAAACCAGAAAGCATTTTTTGAATCTCCACTAATTTAGTATCTAATTCGTTCCATTGATTAATTGATAGGTACTTTAAATCTTTGGAAAGTAATAGGAAGTAGCTAACTTCGCATGCTGAGCTAAATGCAATTTGTAAAAAGCGTGAGAATTACTTATCTGAACTTCGATTAGCACCTTCTACAATATTTGCACAAATTGAACTTGAAGCACGTCTTATCTGAGAAGTTACTCCATATAATTCTGTTCGAGGAAATTCTTGAGTAATTTTATATAGTTCTAAAGTGAGATTGTGAGAATTCTTTCAAACTAATAATTTGTGATAATCTTGCATCCCCATTCTTTAAAATGTAAAAATGGGGAGTTATAAATGCAAAAAGCTTATGGCTAATAGCTATCAGCCATTCAGGAAATTTTTATATTCTCTATCTTTTTTAATAGCAGACTCAATTGAATTTCTAACAATCTGAGCTTTATGCATTCTTTTAGTGTTAGAAGCCCAGTCTAAATATCTATCAATTTCTGGAGAAATAATTAGAATAAACTTTGTGTCTAATCTGTCTTTAGCTTCTTCGATAGCATCATTAACAACTTCTACAATATTCTTATCTGTATAATTTTTTGTGATTAATTGTTTAGTTCTTGTTCCTTCTATTGGAAGAATATCAGACATTTTTTTAGTGCCCTCTTGTAGAGCAACTACAATTTTCTTCTCAGAAAGAGCAGAAGCAATATCAAAACCAACTTTTGTGTCTGGATCAGAAATATCTGCAATAACAATATCTGTATCTCTCATTGCTTTTTCTACTTTACCTTGATATTTTTCAACTGATTTTGGATCATCTTTCTTTAAACCAGATCTAAGCTCTAAGTCTGATTTTATGTTATGTCCAAGTCTCTTTAAATTGTCAATCGCTTTCGAAAAAGTTTTATAATCACTATCTTTATAATTGTTCTTGTAAATCACAAATATCTTCATTTCTTTTCTATTAAAACAAATAAAACGCATTAAATATATATCAATTATATTAATAATCTCTCAATAAAGCAAGAAAAATGTCAGATTTTTCCGGATAATACACTATTTAAAAAATAATCAATGTTTGAATTTCTAAACCCATTTACTGTATTCTGTTATAAGTTAATTTCACAATGTGTTTGGAATAGGTAAAAGACAAAAAGTAAAGAAAGATGTTAATTCTACTTATCTGGCCATAGATATTGGAACTGAGAATATTAAGACCGTTCTTTTTAAAAAGAATAATAAAGAGATTGAGGTTGTTGGATACAGTAGGGTATCTCAAAAACCCTTTTCAATGAATAAAGCTCTTATTATTGATACAGATGAAGTTTTAAGTGCGTTGGATGAAAGTATCGGCATCGCTATTGGTGAGGCTGAGCAAAAGTTTCACGACATAACGCTTCCAGATTCGGCAATTGTAGGAATAGCTGGAGAGCTTGTTAGCGGAGTTCCAATTGTTGTAAATGTTGATCGAGATGATTCAAGCGAAGTTATTACTGAAGCTGAAATCGAAGATGTTGTTGAAAAGGTAAAAGAACATTCTTTTGACTCAATTAAAGAGGAAATAGCTGAAGAACATGGGATTAATGTTGCTCAGTTAGTAGAAATTGATACTGAAGTAGGTAGTATTATGATTGATGGGGTTAAAGTTAATAATCCTGTTGAACTTACAGGAAACTCTATTACATATAGAGTATTCTCAAGTTTCGCCCCGAAAATACAATTAGACTCAATTCAGTTTATTATTGATGCCCTAAAACTTGATTTAGAGAAAATTGTTGTTGAACCATACGCATTGTCAAACGCCATAGATGATCAGCATATTGAAACAGAGGGTGGAATATTTATTGATGTTGGTTCAGGAACAACTGATATTTCAATTGTTAAAAATGGAGATATACAAGGAATTAAAATTTTTGCAATTGGAGGACGAGTATTTACAAGAAGAATTGAAAGTATTTTTAGAGTCTCTTATGAGGAAGCTGAAGAGATGAAGATGAAATATTCTGCTGGAAGTTTAGATGAATATCAAAAAAAAGAAATTAAAAAAGGGATTAAGTCTGATATAGATTCTTGGCTTTTAGGAATTGAACTTGGACTAGAAGAGTTTGATGAAATTGAGACTTTCCCAGATAAGATTTATATTTGCGGAGGAGGAGCACTTCTTCCAGATGTAATGGAAGGCTTAATGGAGTATCCTTGGATTCAGAGATTAAATTTCCATAAGCATCCAAAAGTTAGCTTTATATTTCCTAATAAAATTAAGGATGTTAATGATTTAACAAGATCATTAAATAATCCAATAGATGTAACACCTTTATCTTTAACTAGAACAATACTTTAATGGCAGCATTAGTAGCAGAAAAAATTTTTGTTGAACCTGATGAAGAAATTTCTTTCCTTGTTCAAAGGATTTTAAACTCTGGAAAAGAACATGTTATTATAATTGTTCCGAGTTCATCAGTTCTTTTTACTAGTAATTTAAGTATAAGAATACTTTATAGAACAATCGTAAAGGCAGCTAAAGTTGCAGTTATTGTAACTGAAGATAGTTACGGTGCGAAAATATCTCAAAAGGCAGGATTTGTAGTTGTTCAAAAAGTCAGTCAAATAACTTCTGATCTTTGGGACGTTGCTAAAGGTAAATTATTTAATGCTCAATCTTTATTAAATAATAAAAAAGATTCACTCTTAAAAAATATTAAAGGGGAAGCACCTATAGAAACGGAAAAGGTTGAGGAAGTGAAGGTTGAAGAAGAAATTGTTAGAGACAATACAACTGAAGTATTTGCTACTACAGAAGAAAAGATAGATTCTTTTGTAGATAACAAGTCTTCATCGTATAATTCTGACACTGTTTTAGAAGAGGTAGAGATCAGTAAGCCTGTAATTGAAGAAAAAGTAAAAGAAATAAATGGCATTAAGATTTATAGTGGTTCTGATGTAGCTTCCTTAAAACAAAGAAAAAATAGTGATAAAATAGATAAATTAGACAATTTAGACATGAATAATATAAATCGAGAAGACATCAGCGTTTTCAGCGAGAAAAGATTCGCTGGACGTGATGTTACAAAATTAACCCCAAGTAGAAATGGTTTATCAAAAATCTTAGTATTTTTATTCGGAGGTAATAAAGTTTTAAGACCTGAAGACAGAATAGATGGTGGAGTTTCAAAAAAATGGTATAAGAGAAGATCAGTTATTATTGCTGGAGCTGCTTTAGTTATTGGTTTAATTATCGTTTATCTGACTCTTTTTCAATTCTCAAATGTCTCAGTAAGAGTTACATTAAAATCTGAAAGTATTGTAGCTGAGGAAACAGTTGAGATCGATACGAGAGGAACAATTACTTCTGTAGATCTTGAAGCATTAATGATTCCTGGAAAAATTCTTGAAACAGAAGAGATAAGTTCTTCAACAACTGCTACAGCAACTGGAGAAGGTAAAAGAGGTGAGAAAGCTACAGGAGCTGTGTATATTTTTAATAAACAAGAGAAGGATATTGAGATTCCCACAGGTACAAAAATTACAAGTGTTAGAACAGGTGAAGTTTATGAAGTAGTCAATGACACTAAATTACCAGCAGCTACAAAAGCAAGCGATCTTTCAATTAACCCAAGCCGAACTGATAATATTAGAGTTAGAGCTGTGAGTTTTGGTGAGGAATATAACATAGACGATTCAGATCCTGATAGTGGTTTTACAATCGAAGGGTTCTCGACAATAAGTTCTCAGGATATTAAAAGAGAAGGGGAGTTTACTGGAGGAACTTCTGAAGACTTTGTTTCAGTATCAGAGGAAGATTTGGATACTGTAAAAGATGAAATAATAAAAAATCTAGAAACTCAATCTATTGATGAGCTAAAAGAAGGTGTTCCTACAGGGTTTACTCTTTTAGAGGAAACTATCGAATTTGAAGAAGTTGAAGTAATCTCAAATCCAGAAGTTGGAGAGGAAGCGAGCGAAAATGCTGAGGGGGAGTATATTTTTGATGTAACAATAGTAGGAAAAGCTACAGGAGTAATGGTTAGAGATAGTGATTTAGAAGATGTTATACAGGCAACTATAGTTGGAGATGAGACAGAGGCTGATGGAGTTAATGAATTAAGTGATATTGGATTTAAAGATTTTGTTGAGAATAGTGATGGAATCTTTATTACAATCTTTGCGGAAGGTGAAATTACAGCTGGATTTAACCAAGAAGAGGTATTTAATGAAATTAAAGGAAAAAAGCTTCCAGACGCTCAATCAATAATTGAATCTATAGAAGAAGTTCAATCAGTAGAGCTTAGATATTACCCTTCAGTTATTCCTGAATCTCTACAATTTATTCCTGCATCAATAAGTAGAGTAAACTTCAGAGTAGATTAAGTAAATCTATCCCCTTATTGACAAGCTAAAACTGCCCCTGCTAATATTTAGCAGTATTTATACATATCTGCTAATTTATATTTTATTTTATCTATTTATGGCTTCTAAGCTAAAAGTTAAGCCTATTGGCGGAAACATCTTAGTTAAACCTGCTCCAGAAGAAGAAACAACAAAATCAGGACTTATTGTTCAGTCCTCTGGGAAAGGTGAAAGACCTCAAAAGGGAGAAATCGTAGCTTTAGGAACTGGAGCTATCGATGAATCAGGAAAAAAGATAGCATTCAATGTTTCAATTGGAGACATTGTAATGTTTAAGAAATACTCTCCAGAAGAAGTAGAGATTGATGGAGAAGAGTATTTAATTATGAAAGAGGCTGATATATTAGCCGTGTTTGATAAGTAAAATTATAATTTCGTCATGCTGAACTTGATTCAGCATCCTTAGATAGACCCTGAAACAAGTTCAGGGTGGCGTGGAGAGTAGAACTCACCATGACATTATTAATAATATATTTTAATTAATTTAAAAAAATGGCAAAAATTGTTACATACAACGAGGAAGCACGAAAGAAGATGAAGGCTGGTGTTGATAAATTGGCCGACGCAGTTAAAGTAACTCTTGGTCCAAAAGGACGAAATGTTGCTTTAGAAAAATCTTACGGAGTTCCTCACATTACAAAAGACGGAGTTTCAATCGCTAAAGAGATTGAACTAGAAGATAAGTTAGAAAATTTAGGAGCAAAGATTGTTGTTGAGGCAGCAAGTAAAGCTGCTGAAGTAGCTGGAGATGGAACAACAACTGCTGTTGTTTTAACTCAAGCAATTATTGGAGAAGGATTCAAAAATGTTACAGCTGGAGCAAATCCAATGGCTGTAAGAACTGGAATTGAAAAAGGAGTTAATGCTGTTGTTGAGTATCTTCTTAAATCTGCTAAACAGATTAAAGGAAAGGAAGATTACAAAAGAGTAGCTACAATCTCCGCTAACGGTGACAAAGAAATCGGAGATATTCTAGCTTCAATTATAGATAAAGTAGGAAGTCAGGGAGTTGTAACTGTTGAAGACGGTCAAACTTTCGGAATTGTTGAAAAATTCGTTGAAGGAATGCAGTTCGATAAAGGATACATTTCTCCATATTTCGCTGCTGGATCTGAAGACGGAATTGTTGAGGTAGATAAACCTGTAATCTTAATTACAGATAAAAAACTATCAGTTGCTAAAGAACTTTTCGAGGCATTAGAGAAAGTAGTAGCTGCTGGATCAAGAGATGTTGTAATAATTGCTGAAGACGTAGATGGGGATGCTTTAGCTAACTTAATTATAAATAAGTTAAAAGGTCATCTAAACATCGTTGCAGTAAAAGCTCCAGCTTTCGGAGATAGAAGAAAAGCAATGCTTGAAGATATTGCAATTCTAACTGGTGGAACATTAATTACTGGTGATCTTGGAAAAACTGTTGATGCTGCTATGCCTGAAGATTTCGGACGAGCAGACAAAGTAAAAGTAACAAAAGATGAGACAGTAATTATTAATGGTCATGGAAAGAAAGCTGTTATAGAAGCAAGAGTAGCTCAAATTAAAAGAGAAATCGAAGAAACAACTTCTGATTACGATAAGGAAAAACTACAAGAAAGATTAGCAAAACTTTCAGGAGGAGTAGCTGTTCTAGAAGTAGGAGCTGCATCTGAAGTTGAACAGAAAGAGAAGAAAGATAGAATTGATGACGCCCTACAAGCTACTAGAGCTGCTATTGAAGAGGGAGTTGTTGCAGGAGGAGGAGTTGCTCTTCTAAATGCCGCTGATGCCCTAGATTCAGTTAAAACTGTTAATGACGATGAAATGGTTGGAATTAAAATTCTAAGATCAGCTCTAGAAGCTCCGTTCAGACAAATTATGCATAATGCTGGATTAGAAGCTGCTTCATTCATTAAAGAGATGAAGGCTGGAAAAGGATTCGATGCAAGAGCTGGAAAAGTTGTAGACATGTTTAAAGAGGGAATTATCGATCCTGTAAAGGTAACTAGATCAGCGTTACAAAACGCTGCAAGTGTCGGAATGCTTTTATTAACTACAGAAGCTGTTGTAACAGATGCTCCAAATAAAGACGATGATCATAATCATGCTGCTGCTATGGGAGGCATGGGCGGTATGGGTGGAATGATGTAAATCGATTCAAAAAAGAGCCGAAAGGCTCTTTTTTATTATTTATTTTATATGTCAGCTACAGATAGAGTAATAAGAGATATTTTTTACAACAAACATGAAATAACATATAAAACTTTACTGGATGTAGCTGATAGTTCTTTGATTTCAGCATATGTAATAGATATTTCTGGCATAGATAATATTTCTCCAAATAATCTTTTTTTTAATGCTTTAGAGTCCTACTTTAAGGCTTATTTGATTTTCCTTAAGAACAATAAGGAATCACCTGCTGATGTCTTAGACAGGCATAGAAAACACAACCTATATGATATTTTAGATGAGATTAGAGAAAATGATAATGATCCAGAGTTTATTTCAGAAGTTAAAGTGAAGAAAGATTTGTCATTCGATGAATTAAGAACAGATTTCAAGCATGAGTATGTATGGTTAGATTCTATATTAAGAAGAAAAGGTGATAATAAGTATGCTGGCATTGATTTAGAAGGTAAGATCTTTTTGAAACTTTTTTCTAGAAGTTTCACTCAAATACCATTAAAAGTAGCAAAGGAAGTACATCTTAAATCCAATGATAACGGAAGAGGCTCTTATCTTAGAGAAAGACTAAATGTCATAAAAACGATAATAGTGAGACAAGAATAGGAATTGATTCAAAAAAACTGTTGCCAGAACATTTTAAGAATAATAATTTTAATATAGACAATCCATACTTTTTATAACTAAAAAGTATGCAAAAAGTTCTGGGGGATTCGCAAGTCTAACTTTCTCGTGCTCTTGAACGCGAATCCCCCTGACCCCAAACTTTTCGTAAGTTCGTCTTAATTTCCTCCCCTAGCAAGGGAGGATTGAGGTGGGGTAGATTATTAAAGCTTCAAAATTCTACCTCCCCCAACCCCTCCTGCTAGGAGGGGAATAATGCTTAATTAGCCTCGTCATGCTGAACTTGATTCAGCATCTATTCCATTAGACCCTTCGAGAACCTCAGGGTGACAGTTTATGCCCTAGAGCTAGTAGCTATGGACTAAGAGCTAAAAGCTATATAACTTAACTAACTTTTATAAAAATACTCTTTGTTCTATACTGATTTAGAAATGAAATAGATATGAGAGAGTATTTTCTTAATTTTTTTGTCTGGTATTACTTAATAAAGTTCGGGGAATATCTTAGGTTCGTAAGATTTGTTTTTGTCTTTTTAATGATGAAAACAAACGCACTTCCTATGATTAAATATATTAAATACCCAATGTTTGGAGATTACTCAAGACTTGGAAAAATAATCGGCCCAATACTTAGATTCTTTTGGGCATTAATCGGAAGTATAATAAGCTTAATAGTAATAATTCCATTTCTTTTTCTAGTCCCAATTGTATTCTTATTACCTATTCTTCCTGTCATACAGATTGCTCTCACAGTTTTATGAAAATATATAGAGGTAAACAAAAAATAGGTAAGATTAACGAAAAAGTAAATCTATTAATTGATTTTAATGATCTTTTCTATTTTAAAGGTCAGAGGCTTTTAATTAGACTTTTTACAAGAATAATTGGATCAATCACTCTTCTTATTAGCGGAATATCTTTAGCTGTAAGTTTAGTAGTGTTCTTTAATGATCAAAATTCAATAGATAATCTTGTTGATGAAAATCTAACTTCAATAGATCTTCTCATTACAATTTCTATTTTTTTAATTTGTTATTCATTGTTTTTATTAAGAGATAAAAACAAGTTTGGAGAAAGGTTTGAAATTAGAAATATGTTTGAAATCTCAAAATATATAGACAGAAAAAACGATCTAGAAGTAGAAAATTTTTTTATTGACGAAGTTATTGGATTAATAGAAGATATTTATAAACGATATTCTTCAGAATTTATTTATTTTCTTTCTTTAGAAATACTTGAAGATAAAAGAGTATTAAAACTTTTAAATAAGAGATTAAATCTAGATACTCCAAAACTAGTACAGAGCTTAAAAGCAGGACTTAACAATACTAGTTTTGACGCAAGTTATAAGCATTTGTTCCTAAAGCTTTTTGAGAATGCGATGCTTTTAAAAGCTGAACATATTGATTTAGAGGTTTTGTTTATGACATTAGCTACTGAGTATTGGAAAAATCTTCTTTTTGAACAGGACATTTCAGACTTAGAAATTAACTCACTATTTAAATGGATAGAGACTGACAAAAGAAGAAGAAGATATGAGCGAACTTGGCTTATTTTATCGAAGTTAAAGCCTGTTGGCGCAATAAATCGAGCATATACTTCTAAAGCAACACCAACAATTGATCAATTCGGAATTGACTACACCGCAGAAATAATAAGAAATGGCTTTGAGCTTTCGTTAGGTAAGGATATAGAATTAGAGGAGGCTATAAGAATTTTAAGAAAAGATACAGATCCTAATGTATTAATTGTTGGAGAACCTGGTGTTGGAAAAACATTTCTACTAAAACATTTAGCGTCTATGATGGTTGTTGAAGATGTTCCAATAGAGCTTCAAGATATGAGACTAGTTGTTTTAGATCTAAACAGAATATTAGCTCAAACTACTTCATTTAATGATTTCGAAAATACAATGATTAGAGTTATTAATGAAGTAATTACTTCCAATAACATTATTACAGTCTTTGAGAATATAGATTATCTTTTCCAGATAAGGGAAGAGGGGAGATTAGAAATATTAAATCTTTTTAAATCATATATTCAAAATTCTGATTTTAAAGTCATAGCTACAAGTAATACAGAGAATTATTATAAATACATAAAGCAGGATTATGAGTTCTCATCACTTTTCGATCTTGTAGAAATTAAAGAAGCAACTCCTGAGGTAACTACTCAGATTGTTTTAGAAAAAATTCCCGAGCTTGAGAAAGAACATAAATTGGAGATACAAGTAAATGCAGTAAACAGAGTAGTTAAAAGCGGAATACAGATACAACATGAGAAAGTCATGCCTGATAAGGCGCTAGATTTATTAGAAGAGGTTATTCTGTATTCTAATTCAAATAATCTTAGAAAAATTGATTCAAATATTGTAGATGAAGTCTTTACTAACAAGTTCGGAGCAAAATTAGGAGATATTGATTCTAAAGAAAGAGTTATATTGAAAGATTTAGAGCTTATTATGCATGAAAGGGTCGTAGGTCAGGATCAGGCGGTTAAGGCTGTTTCTACAGCCTTGAGAAGATCTAGAGCAGGGCTAAAAGATAAGAATAGGCCAATAGCTTCCTTCCTCTTTTTTGGACCAACTGGAGTTGGAAAAACTCTGATCGCAAAAACACTAGCAGACATGTATTATGGTCACGAGAATAAAATGATTCGCCTTAATATGTCAGAGTTTCACGAGGAAAGAAATGTTGGAAGATTAATTGGTGAGCTTGATGAAAAAGGAAATTTTGTTGGAGGATTTTTAAGTGAAAAAGTTCGAAGCCAACCCTTTTCTTTAGTTCTTCTGGATGAAATTGAAAAAGCAAATAAAAAAGTTCTCGATTTATTCTTGCAAGTACTAGATGAGGGTTATTTAACAGATGGATCAGGAAGAGATATTGATTTTAGAAATACTATTATTATAGCGACCTCTAATGCAGGATCTAAAGAAATTTCAGAAATGGTAAGTATAGGAGAGGCATATAGAACGATGGAGATGAAGGCAATATCATTTTTGAATAATACATTTAGAATCGAATTTCTTAATAGATTTGATAAGTTAATAATGTTTAAATCATTAAATGTTCAGGAAGTTGAGAAGATTATTGTTCTTGAACTCAATAAGGTAAATGAAAAGCTTTCTGAAAAAGGTATTACTATTTCATGGGATGAACACACGGTTAAAGAACTAGTTAAGATAGGATTTAGCCCAATCTTTGGAGCTCGTGAGATAAGAAGAGCAGTTACAGAGAGCATTGAAGATAAGATCTCAGATTTATTAATTTCTACAGATCTTAAAAAAGGTCAAACAATCAGCTTTAAAGGTTTAGAAATTTCAGATATAGTGTAATATGGCAAAGAAAGTAGCGTTAAAAATTGTTAATTTTTTCCTAGTATTCTCTATCTTTGCGTCGTTTATTGTTACAAACGTAAGCGCTCAAAACTTAAGTTATAAAATTCCTAACCCATCCAGATACGATAGTTTAGAAGATATTATCGCTGCAGCGGGTTCGTTAATAAGACCTTTATTTTTATTAACTTTTGCAGCAATGCTTCTTTTTGGTGCATTCTTAATGCTTACATCTCAAGGGAATGAAGAAAAATTACAAAATAGTAGAAAAACTATGGTCGCTGCAGTTGTAGGATTTATTATTGCAGCATTAGCTCCAACCTTAGTTAATATCGTTACTAATTTCTTAGGTGTAGAAGGATTTTAATGAAAAAAATAGCAACTGTTTCACTATTTTTCCTAATGAGTTTCACTTTTATTCTTGGCCTAAGCCATGAAACATCAGCTCAGCTTGCGTGTTTACCTGAAGCTTGTCAAAATGCAGGTCAATTTGAGCCTGATTTTAATTGTATTAACAGAAAACTTTTGAATCCTAGCGTTGATTGTTGTGAAGATAAATGTAGCGATGATAATCAAGAATTTACAATTCCTAACGAATTAGATCCTTTATTTAGTTTCTTCGGTTATACATTTGCTGTGAAAGACGGTCAACAAATTCCTACCCTAATTAACTTAGCTATTTCAACATTCTTAGGATTCGTTTCGGTTTATGCTCTTGGAATGGGTATTTATCAAGGAGCTGTTGTTAGAGCAAGAACAACTGATCCAGAAAAAATAGCCGAAGTTTCAAAATCCTTTGTAGCTTTAGTTGGAGGGTTTATACTATCTTGGGGATTTATAGTAATTATGCAAGTTGTTGCGAATTTAATCGGACTAGGTAGTCTTCAGGATTTAACAATTATTGGAGATGATGGAGGAACAACTATTACAATAGATTAAATGAAGAGAAAAATATTTATAATAATTCTAACTTTTGCGTTTACTTTCTTTTCAATAAGTCAGGTAAAAGCGCAAGATGATACAGATTTTGATATAGATCCAAATATTAGATTAGGGTCAATTAATATTCCTTTTTTTGACCAGCCATTTCTTAGTGTTGATCAATATTATACTTTTTTCTCATGGGCTAGTTTTGTAGGAACGCTACTTTCATTTGGAATTGTTGCTTATTGGATTTATCTTGTTTTAAGAGCAGCTTTTGATGCTCTTAAAAGTGAGGGAGAAGCTGAAAAGCTTGAGTCTTCTTTTAGTGAAATAAAGTCAGCATTTATTGGGGCTAGTATCGCGTTAGTATTCCCAATACTATTAACAACACTTGGATTTATATTCGGATTAGGTCCGCTTTGGTCTTGGCCAAAAGGATTTAGATCTTGTCCAAATAATGATGAATCAGTGTTCTTTTTTCAGGAAGTTCTAAGACAAGCTGACGCTGGAGCAGAAGATCCAGTAGATGAAGCTGAAATTGTTTGTTATTAAAAATAGTATGAAGAAATATATAAAAACAATCTTTACATTTACTCTATCCTTAACTTTTTTTATGATCTATACCACTAAATCATATGCACAAGGTGTATGTGAGTTTTTACCTTGTGGTCCAGATGGGTTGCTTCCAGCTCCTGGCGATCCAATACCAACAGGATTAGCTTTTGCAAGATATGGAGCTGGGCTGATTTTTACTGGATTTGTTATTGTTGGTGTAGGGTTAATTGTAAGATCTGGTGTAAAAATTATTCAGAGCCAGGGAGATGAAGCGAAAGTTGAGGAAGCAGCTAAAGCAATTAAAGGAGTTTTTATTGGAATAGGAATGCTTTTCTTAGGAATAATTGGTATAGTAGTTTTACTAGCGATATTTAGTAATGCTAGTTTCTTAAACGAAGAAGTTCCTACTCCTGAAGGAGTAGAACTCTAAAATTATTAATTATTATATTTTTTTTTAATGGAAGAAACAAATTTACTATGTGAAATTTTTCCTTTCATAGAATCAATAAAATTCACATCGTCACTTTGTGGAGGAGAAAGTGAGGCTGGATCAGCTGTAGATACTGCAGTCGGACTTGCGCAATTTGCTCTATCGTTAATTTTTGTTGGAATTATTGCTGTTGCAATTTTCATAATTATTAAATCAGCCCTTAAATATATTCAGAGTGAAGGAGATCAGGCAAAAGTTGAAGAAGCTACAAAAGCAATTAAAAATGTATTTATCGGAATCGGCGCTTTATTAGTTGGAATTATAGGATTAGTAATCATTATTGCTGTATTCCAGGCAAGTGGTTCAAATCCATTAAATCCTCCTGAAGAGAATCCGATTGATGATTTAATTGAATAGTGTTTCATTAAAATTTAAAGAACCCCGAAATGGGGTTCTTTTTTTAATTCATTTTTTACTTCTTTTAGTCTAGAATAGCTTAGATTAGATATATAAATGAAAAGACGATTGTCTTTAATAATTATTTTAGCTATATTAGCTAATTTAACATTAGGGTTAGTAGGAAAGACTTCTGCTCAAATTCAGGAGGATCCATTTTCTGCGAATAAAATTACAAGCTATCAATGTTTTGAAGATGATGGAGATATTGTTGATCCAACTTCAGTTAAAGATAGGAGTGGATTTTTTTTATGCCCATGTAGAGATGGATCATCACCAAATTCTCTAGGAAAATGTCCTGGAGGAGTATGTCAAGCAAGTGATGTTGATGGGGATGGGAATCTTGAACCTGTCAGAGCTGGAGATCCGGGTTGTGATGCACAAAGAGCAACGCTAAAACCTCCTGCACTTCAACAATTAGAAATATGGTTTGTAAGAATTGTTTATGTAATTTGGACTTTAGTTGCAACTTTCTCAGTATTCTATTTGGTTGTTCTTGGTTATAGGTACATGATTTCTAGAGGTGATGTAACAAAAATTACAGAGATTCGACAAAAAATAATTTATTACATTGTTGGAGTAATAGTAGTGTTTTTAGCAGTTCCAATTTTAACAACGATTTTTAGACTGTTAGGGGTAAACGATAATGTACAATGTTACAACGTAAACTTAGATGAGATTGGATTTCAATTCTTCTTTTCTGACTTATGTACTGTAAGAGATTATGATTATTATTGCAGTAGTTCAACAATTGGCGAGGCAACTGGACTTGCGTGTCCTAATTCTGGATTCAGATATAATTGTCCAACAACACCAGCAGGGGATAGAGTAGTATTAATTTGTGGTTCGAATAATTACATTGTAGTAATTGCTCCATAATGAATATTGAATTTAATCTTACACAAAAAGAAGTAAAAGGATTTTCGGAGTTTTTCTCATTTGCAGATATTCATGAGGCTAAAAAGTTACTTATTGATAAGGCAATAGAACAATATAAAGAGTTGAGAGATAGAAAAAATAATCTTCATTCTTCAAACACTACTCATCAAAATACACTAGATGAACTTAGATCAAAGATTTCTAGTTCTAAAGATCTTTTTAGAATTAAAGATAGAATTGAATTAGAGCTTAAGAAATTCGGTCAAATGGGAGAAGATGTAGAACTACCTAAGAGAGTAAATGAAATGAAGCAAAAAAGACTGAGTGGGGTAAATCAGCTTCTACAATCATTAAAAAATATAACTAGTAATTTACTAAATCAAAGTAATAATACAATCAGCTTTAAAGAATCTGGAAATGTAAGAGCTAAATTTCTTTTTATTCCAGCATTTTTAAGTTTGTTAACTGGAGTAGCTCTTTATGTTTTGAGTTCGGATTTTACAATTTTGCTTTTTGGAATTTTAGTTTCAATTGTAAATATAATTTCTTTTTTTCTTATTAATATGTACCAAGAAATAAGGTTTGAGAAATCAGATTTATTTCTAATTAATTATAATGATTCAATTGGAAATTATTATCAAAAATTTGTAGAGAAATTAAATAGGCAGGAGAATGCCTTTTTTGTAAATGCCGCTTGGGTAAATGCACTTAGAGAAGAAAAAGATAAAGTTATGGGTGCTATACAGTCAAGGCTTGGTGGAAGAAGTTTTTATGATATTGACACAGAGATAAAAAATGTCAGTGAGTTAATCGAGAAACAAAATATTGAGATTAATACAATTATTGATTCAATGATTAATGCTGAAGAGTACTTAAAATTAAGAAGAGAGGCAGATTTGTTAAAAACAGAATCAAATTCTGAATTTAAGCCTACTGATGAAATAAATATCACAATAAAAGGAATAGATCGTTTGGAGCAAAAGCTAAAAGGCACTATAATTAATTATCTCAATTATTTGAAAAAGAATGAGATAATTAAAAGCATATCCTACTTATAGTGCATGATTAAATTCAAGAAAACAAAAAAAATATTCATCATTTTTATCACTCTATTCTTTGTTTTTGCACAAGCGGTAAACTTTCCTCTAACTACATACTCCCAACAATCTTCCGCTGAACTATTGGAGCAAATTAAACAAAAAGAGAAAGAGTTAGAAGAAACAAAGCAAGCTATTAAAGATTTAGAATCACAGTTAGAACAAAATAAGGCTGATCTTGAAAATGCTTCTGAAGGTTTACCTAAACTTGAAGCTGAGATTGCAGAAATTGAAACTCAGCTACAAATTAATCAGAAACAACTAGAATTGACTAAGCAGCAATTTGAACTTCAGAAAAAAGAAAGAGATAGACTTATAAGTGAACAGAAAGATTCTGTAGAAACTCTTTATTTAAAATGGAGAGCAGAGAATTCCAGCTTTAATTTTTTAAGTGATAGAACAGAATATTTAAGAGCTGAAGGTCTAAGCGATAAAGTTTTTGGAGTAGGGAACGAGAATCTTGTAGATTTAAATTCTTCAATTGATCGGCTAGATACTGATATTAAATCTCAAGATGAAATTATTGCATTACTTAATTCACAAAATGATGAATTAAATTTAAGAAAACAAATAATTCAAGAACAGATATGGTTCTATTCTGGTGTATTAGCTTCTAACACAACTCAGATTTCAGCTCTCCAGGATTTACAAGGACAAATAACCAGTCAAATTAACGATCTTACTGTTGAGCAACAAGCAGCTGCTCAAAGAGAAGCTTGGATCCTACAACAAGAATTAAATAAACAAAGAAAAGAAGAAGATATTAATATTACAGATGGTTTCTATTTTGCTGGAACTGGACGTGATGTTTATCAAGGTCATGGAGTTGGATTCTCACAATTCGGAGCATATGGAGGAGCGAATGCAGGAATGAATTATGAAGAATTAATTAAATTTTATTTTACAGGTGTAGATCTTACACAAAGAACTGGAAATGTTAATGTAGCGGGAGGACCTCAAAATATTAATGTTGAAGAGTATCTTGTTCATTTAGGTGAAGTTCCAGATAAGGCATGTGGAACTGAAGAACAAGTTGAAGAGAAGCCTGAGAAATATGCTCTTGCAGGAGATACTGTTTGGAATTGTTGGCCTGAAGAAGCTATAAAAGCTCAAATAGTTATTGCGAGAACTTATGCATTATTTCATGTAAACCTTTTTGCGGATGCAAGAAGTCAGGTTTATGATACGTCTCACAATAAGAAATGGGCTCAGGAAGAAACTGAAGGAATAGTTATAACGCACGGAGGTAATCTAATAGATGCTGTTTATTCTTCAGATAATAGCCAAGGATATGGAACAGCAAATAATGATACAATATTTCAAAATTTTTATGGAGAAGGAACTCCATATCCTTATTTAAGAGCTGTTGATGATTCAAACTTTGCATATAAAACTCAATGGACAAAATGGGCTTATTCAACAAACGTTTATAATAACGAAACTGTATGGAATATGCTTGACCATCTTTCAACATCATCAGATTATGATCAATCAACAAAAGATAGAATAAGAGAGGTTATGAACAATATTAAAGATATTGAATCAATTTCTTTTGAAAGAGATCCTTCAAACAGAATTAAAAAAGTTTTTTTAACAGGATCCAATGGGAATGTATCTGTAATTGGAGGTTGGTGGTTTAAAAATTTATGGAATACATGGGCATACGATACAGGTAGAAATGATTATCTTTTCAGTCAAACATTTTTTATAGTACCAACAGAATGAGTAACATAGGAGTAAACGGATATTCTGTTCCAACAACTAGAGATCTTCAAGAAAGGAATATAAATAGAGATCAGCTTAGAATTATCGAGTCCAATAATGTAATAAAAAGAATTGCACAAAATGGAGGACTAGCAGGATTAAGAGTAGAGCCTGAAGATGTGCATTTCTCTACACAAGATAGAGAGGAGAAGATTTATGTTTATATTCGAAGACATTGGAGTGAAAATATTGGCTGGGCATTTAGAAACTTTACCTATGCTTTAGTACCATTTTTTCTAGCATTTCTTACTAATATCTTAAATATTGAATTTGAGTTTCTTGGAGCGAAAGAATATTTAATAATTTTAATATCGTACTATTCATTAATAATTACGAATGTTTTTAAAGATTTTTTTGATTGGTATTATGATCCCTATATAATTACAAATCAAAGAGTTATTCATTATGAATTTAAACCTTTTACTAAATATGTTGTAAAAGAAACTGCTTTAGTAAGTATTGAAAATGTTTCAGAACAATCAGCAGGATTTATAGCAGGGCTTTGGGGATACGGAACATTAACTATTTCAACTGAAGCAACAGATGATTTATTTGTTTTTAAAAGAATTCCAAATCCTACAAAAGTAAGGGATATTTTAATTGATTTAACAAGAGTTGCACAAAAATACGATGGAGAATCTAGGTGAGAACATACAAACTGGAGTTAAGATTTTAGGAATAATTTTTGCTTTATTTCACTTTCTTGCTGGCTTTGTAATGTATAGGGATATGGTAAGAATATCTCAAGTAATACGAACCCGGAAATCAACATTATTCATGCTTCTAAGTAATATTTACTTATTCACACTTCTTTCAGTTGTCATCCTTTTTATCTTATTATAGAGAATAGTTATTTTCGTTCATTTTGATATACTAGTATAAAAGAAATTTTGTATGAATTTTAAGACTGATTATTTAATAGGACAAAAAACAGATAAGGTGTGGGCTGGCGTTTACGGCTATAAGCCTACAAGTGAAGCTGATGCAAAAAGACTTGGAGAGATGTTTGCTGCTTTTAGATTTGAAACTGCCATTGATGATTTCGCTATAGATAAGTTTGCAAAAATTGTTATTGAATCTCTACAAAACGCTTACTTCGAAGAACTGAAAGATTATAAATCTACATTAGAAAGAATTGAAGAGGCATGTTGGAAAATGAAATCTAAAATGGATCTTCTTCTTTCAAGAGAAGAAGAAGTTTCAAATGCAGGGATTGATATGGAAATGGCGATAACAGTATTTAAAGATAAATATCTTTACGCTGTAACAATTGGTGAGAGTAAGATTTTTATTAATAGAGAAGATAATTTTGTAGATATAACTGATGGACTTTCAGATAGGAATCATAGTGGTTTCTTAAGATCAGCAAGTTTAGAAATTAGAGAAGATGATAAATTCTGTTTAGCAACATCTAAGGCGTTTGAGCATCTTCTTAACATTGAAGATTCTCTTAAAGAACTTGATAAAAGCAAATTAATCGAAAAAGGAAAACTTACAGGAGCTGCTTTAATGATGATTGCAGATGAAAATCAAAATTGGGTAATACAAAAATTAGAAGATTCAAAGGTACAAACAGAAGAAATTGATGAAAGTAATGATGAGTTAGAGGTTTACGAAGAGAATGAAGCTAGTAGGGTTAAAGACAATACAGATGATGATGAATCTGTAGATTTTGAGAATGCTGAAGAAAAGACTAATAGATCAGAGTCAGATGATGATTTAGATATTGAAGATGAGGAAAATGACGAAGAGGAAGAAGATCAAGAAGAATATGAAGAAGAAGAGGTTACGTCTGAGCCAGTAATGTCAAGAATAAAAGGTACATCTGCAATGATTTTAGGGAAATTGAAAAATAGATTTAAGAAAGATAAGGTTGAAGAAGAGGAAGAATCAGAAGAAGAGTACGAAGAATTGGACGAAAAAGCACCATTCACAGAGAGAAGAGAAGTCCTAGAAAAAAACACAGAAGAAAAGGTAAATATATTAGCTAAGATAATTAATTCAGCTAAAAGTATAATCGGTGGAGTAATTGGTGCTGTAAAGAATCATTTTAAAGACAATAAGAAAACTTACGCTCATATAATAAATACTATTGTTTCTAAAATTGCAGGAGTGTTAGGTAGCGTAAAGTCAGTTTTTGAAAAGGAGATCTTGGGAAAAAATTTAGATAGGAGGTCGTTGAATAAGAGAAGAGTTAAAAGAAATCGATATATTTTTGTAATTGGAATTTTAGTAATTCTGATTGGAGGTTATACAGTTATTAATAATAATCAGAGAAGATTAGAACAATCTATAATGACTGAAGATATAGAGACAAGAATTACTGAATATGGGAAGAGCGTTGAAAATATTAGAGCAGAGGTACAAAACCTTCAATATTCAGCTGGCCAAGATAAGAATGCATTAATTAATGAGATTAATACATTACAGTCTGAAATAAGCACTGAACTTCTAGAATTAGAAGCAAACGATAAAATAAAGAATAAAGGAGATTACTTTAGTGATCTTCAGACTCTTTCTTCGACTCTTTCAACTCAATCAGATGAGCTATTATTAGTTGAATCTTTCAATGATCCACAAGTTGTTGCGGATCTTTCAAGGCAATTTGATGATGCAAATCTTTCTGATCTAGAATATTCAGAAGGAAGTATTTTTGCTTCAGATGAAGGAAGAGATGTAATTTATCAAATGGGAACAAACTTAAATTCTAATGTAAGTATTCATATTACCGAGGTCACAAGTCCATATATTTTAGTTAAAAGTGTTGATAACGGAATTATTGTTTACGATAAAGATGAGGATTCAGTTATTGGTAAGTTTAATCCAAATGATAAAGAATCATTAACGAGATATGATAATCTAATCCCACCTTCCGTTGGAGGGCCTGAGGAAGCCGCGCTTTATGATGGAAATGATGCTTTATATGAAATTCATCAGATTCATCAACAAATCTTTAAGAGAGAACTTTCAGGAGATGGGTACAATAATGGAGGGGCTACATTCCAATCTCAAAATCCACCTAATTGGAAACAGGATCCAGAACTTTCAAATGCTGTAGATATTGAAGTACCTTATGAAGTTTATGTTCTAACAGAAAATCTAGGAATTAGACGATATCTTGCTGGAGGACCAAATACTTTAGAAAGAGATATATACGTTAATCTTCTAGATTCTGACTTTAACTCTCTTCAATCTGCTACAGCTTTAGATGTAGGTCTAAAATATATGGCTGTAGGTGACTCAATTAACAAAAGAGTGTTATTATTCGAGATTCAAGACAACGAACAAAAGAATGTAAGATTTATTAAACAGTTCCAATATAGAGGAGATGATTCTTCAATGTTTAATGATATTAAAGAAATAATAATTGTTGATGAAAGTCTTTTTGTTCTTGATGGAAATAGAGTTGTCCGACTAGATATTTAAGAATGACAATACTTCAAAATAATAAAAAAGCTCTAGCAGACTATGAGATATCTGAGAAAATTGAAGCTGGTATTTCATTAGAAGGCTGGGAAGTAAAATCGATAAGTAACCACCAAGTTGGTCTTTCAAATTCTTTTATAAGAGAGAAAGACGGTGAATTGTTTCTTGTCGGTGCTCACATACCTTCATGGAAACTAGGAGTTTCTAAGTCTAAAGAAGAGGAGTATAGAGACAGGAAAATATTAGTTAAAAGAAGAGAAATTAAGCATCTTAGTGAAATAATAGAGCGTCCAGGGTATGCAGTCGTGCCTTTAAAATTTTACAGAAATAATAAGAATTATATTAAACTAGAATTAGGTGTGGGACGAGGTAGAAAGAAATTCGATAAAAGACAAAAGCTAAAAGAAAAGGATTTAAACAGAAGAATAGAATTAGATAGAAAAAAATACAATTTTTAAAATGGAGGTAGAAGATCCAAAACTAAAAACAATTTTAGAACAATTAAAGCATTTTGGCTTTGAATTTTTTGGCTTTGGAGAAAACGGTATTCCTTTAGTTAAGGGCCCTAATGAGCAAATTGTAAAAATAAATATTGCAATAAATTTTGTTAATGAAAAAATTAAAGAACAACAAGAAGCATCAGAAGGAGGTTCTCCTGAACAACCTCATATTCCAGAAAATATTGATACATCTGTTAATCTTGAAAGTTCTGTAGAAAGTAAAATTGAAAGTTCTCCTGAAGTTGAGAAAAATATTGAAAAAAAACCTGAGACAAAGCCATCTCCAAGACCAGAATTACAAGTTCAACAAAAAGCTCCAGTTGTAAAACTAGATAAAAAAGATAATAAACCATATGGAGATGGTTTTGATCCTAAAAGTTTTAATCCTTCAGATATTGGATCTACTTTAAAATTTATTGAAAATAATAGTAAGGCTTCAAAAACATCTTCAAATAAATGGTTAGCGGAGCAGTTTAAAAAATTTGTATTGGAATTTAAGGCTAGCTCTTCTAAATAATTAGATTATAATAAGTTATGGATTCAATAGTTACAGGATTAATCATATTAAGCGTTGTAGTTGTTCTGTTTGTAGGACTTGTTATTGGTTCAAAAAAGTTCTTTAACTGTATTAGAGAGAGAGTATTACTTAATAAATCAATCGGGTATGTTTATTTTGAGGTTAAACTTCCGAAAAATAACGAAGTCGAAATTAAAGCTGCTGAACAGATGTTTACAGGTCTACTTGGAGTTGGGAAAAAATTAAAAGGTTTTAAGAAATTCTTTAGCCCAAAAACTTTTATTAGTTTTGAAATAGTAGCATTTAAAGAAAATATAAAATTTTTTGTTGTATGCCCAAGAAATCTAGCTTCAGTTGTAGATAGACAAATTAATGGGACTTATCCAACAGCAGAAATTGCAAGAGTTAGAGAATATAATGCATTTCCAGAAAATGCGAAAGTAGCGTATACAGCGCTTAAGCTAAGACAAGAATCCAGAATACCTTTTCAAACTTACGGAGAACTTCCAGTTGATACTTTAGCTACACTTACAGATGCATTTAGTAAGTTAGCTTATAACGAGTCAGCAATATTTCAGCTTATTGTTACCCCCGCGGGTTCAGACTGGCGAAATTCAGCAAAAGATTATGTTAAGAAAATTAAGGATCAAAAGGCTGATCCAGAAAAGAGTGATGTTAAAGTAAATGAAGACACACTTTCATTCATTGAGAAGAAAGCTGAGAAGTCAGGCTTTTATACTGATGTAAGGCTTGTGATAATGTCTCAGAATCAAGATGAAGCAGATGCACATTTAAGTAATGCATTAAGTACTTTCGATCAATACACAAAAGAGGGTGGAAATAGCTTTTCAAAAGTAGATGGTAAACAATTAAATCGAATTGTGACTGATATTATCTACAGAATACCTCGTGAAACAATGATAATTAATGTAGAAGAACTTGCAACTCTATATCATTTCCCAAATAAAAATGTTGAAGCTCCCTTCATAAACTGGCTTTTATCAAAAAAAGCTCCTGCACCTGATTATGTTACTAGTAACTACGATAAAGACTATATGTATCTTGGTAGAAATTCATTTAGAGGAAAGTTCAAAGAAGTTTTTATGAAACCTGAAGATAGAATGAGACATATGTACGTTGTCGGTCAAACTGGATCAGGAAAATCTGGATTTATATCTGGAATGATGATTAGAGATATAAAAATGGGTCATGGCTGTGCATTTATAGATCCACACGGAAGTGATGTTGAAAAAATTCTTCAGCAAGTACCTCCAGAGCGAGTAGAGGATGTAATTCTTTTTGATCCAGGAGATATTGAAAGACCAATGGGATTAAATATGCTTGAATTTAATTCGGATGCGCAGAAATCACTTGCTATTAACGAGATGCTAAACATTTTTGATTCCCTTTATGATTTAAAAAAGACTGGAGGTCCTATGTTTGAACAATATTTCAGATATGGAATTATGCTTTTATTAAGTGATCCAGAATCGGGTTCGACATTGCTTGAAGTACCTAAAGTTTTTGCTGATGACGATTATAGGGCGTATAAACTCTCAAAATGTGATAACCAAGAAGTTATAGACTTCTGGGAGAAACAAGCTCAAAAAGCAGGAGGAGAAGCTTCCTTAAAAAATATTACTCCTTATGTTGTATCTAAACTAGCAAGTTTCTTAACAAATGATTATGTAAGACCAATTGTAGCCCAACAGAACTCATCTATTAATTTCAGAAAAATTATGGATGAAGGAAAGATTCTTTTAGTTAAACTTTCTAAAGGAAAAATTGGAGAATTTAATATGAGCCTTCTTGGAATGATTATTGTTTCTAAGCTTCTAATTAGTGCTTTAGAGCGGGAAGATGTTCCTGAAGATCAAAGAAATCCATTCTATCTTTATGTTGATGAGTTTCAAAACTTTTTAACAGATGGAATTAATCAGATTCTTTCCGAAGCTAGAAAATATCGATTATCTCTTACTCTTGCACACCAGTTTATTGGACAGTTAACAAGAGAAGGAGGAGACACAAAAATTAGAGATTCAATTTTTGGTAATGTAGGAAATAAAGCTATTTTAAGAGTGGGCGTTAATGATGCTGAATATTTAATGAAAGAGTTTGAAGGAGTATTTGATCAAAATGATTTAATTCAAGCTGAGAACTTTAATATCTTTATGAAAATGCTTGTTGACGGGAAACCTGCAACACCATTTACTTTAAGATCATTCTACGGAGATTCTCCTTACGATATGATTACAACATCTAATCCTCAATTAGCTGATGTTATTAGGCAAATTTCAAGATTAAGGTATGGGAAAGATAAATCAATTATTGAAAATGAGATAAAGTTAAGAGGTACATTCATAAAGAAAGTCGAGAAGAAACAATCTACAGATAGCAATATGTTTGGGGGACTTGGTAACTTTAATCCTTCTATATAACTTAGTTTTAGTGTGATAAAATTCCCAAAGCTAAACTCTTAATGAGTAGTCCTGTAGCTCAGGTGGTTAGAGCACGGTTCTTATAAAGCCGGGGTCGGTGGTTCGAGTCCACCCAGGACTATGTCTGAAAGCAAGAATTTGGGATAAGCCTGTGTTCCTTCCATAAACTCAAGGCCGGCTCTGGTTTAAGTTCATTAATGACTTTTTAATAATGATAGAGATCTTCAGATTTAATTCACTTCATCCAATCGATTTTTTGAATGATAGAAAAGTTTTTGTATTTAAGAAATTGAAGCAAGATCTTGAAGAATATAAGAAAATAATTTTAAACTCTAAGCCTAATTACATCCTTGGATTAGCTAAAACAAGATACAATTCAACAATAGAAAGTAGAGCAGTTAATATTTTTAATAAGGATAAAAAAGTAATTAAGGGTAAAGCCGAAAGCTATGATCTGTTCATTCTTAATTCTTCTATTACAGTAAATAATAGTTATTCAGATTCATTTTGTAACTGGCTTATGTATAATATTGCTGACTTCACCTATGATAAGAACTTACCTTCAAAATTCTTGTTTATTCATTTGAATAAGAAAGACAATGACTTATTAAAGGAAACTATTAATAATTTAGAGTTCAATAACTCTGTTTAAATGCTTCTTTTTGTAGTTAGGGACTAATCTAAGATACCTATCAGTAGTTTGACTAGAAGCATGACCTACATAATCTCTGACAAATTCAATAGAGTGTCCATTTTTAAGTTGATGAATAATGAAAGTATTTCTAAGATCATTTATTGTTTTATTAACTTCAGCTTTTTTAAAAATTCGTGAAATATAAGTTCTCATATTTCTAACATGCATAGGAGTTTTTTTTGAAGTCATAAACAGTGGAGTATTTGTGTAAAACTTATTGTGGTTTTCATAGATATAGTTTTTTAAAATGAAAAAAAGCTTATCACAAAGCTCTATATCTCTTTTGCCTACAGATAAGGTGTAATTTTCAAAGTTTATATCACGTACTTTAAGTTCCATAGCCTCGCTAATAAGCATTCCTGTTTGTAGTAATAAATTTATTGCAGTGAAAATTTTAGAATCATCTCTTGCAGCAATATTAATTTTACTAATCTCTTCTTTTGTTAAAAAATTTATACTTTTTCTTAATGGTTTAGGGAGATTAATTTTTCTTGTAGGATCAATAAAATCTTTCTTTTCAGCATTTAAAAAATTTGCAAGACATCTTATTGATTGAAATTTTCTTGATAGAGTTTTATTAGTAATGTTTTTTGATTCTAAGAAGCTTTTATATTCACAAATAGACTCTTCATTTAAATCACTTACAACACTCAGATACTCCTTAACATCAGAGATATAACACTGAATAGTATTCTGTGATTTATTCAGTCTCTTAAGGTTTTTTTCGAAATCTATAATTAATTTTTTTGTATCCATTATTTTTCCTCTATAATGAGATAATAACATTTGAAATCAATGAGGAAACTTACTAGCCGAATTATCAATAAACTAAGAATTAGTCTTGGTCGTATTACATTCGAAGGTCTAGGATTAACAATCATATTAATAGTATTACTATTAGTTATTATAACAAGCACTCTGAGAGTTATACAAAATGGACAACATAACTATAATATCTATAAGACTGAACAAGAATCATTAAAAAATTTAAGGTCTGAGAATCAAAGGCTAGAAGAGGAGTATACAATAGTTTCTTCTGATGAATATCAGAAATTGTTAGCGAGGGATGTACTTGGAGTAGTAGAACAAAATGAATCTTTATATAGAGTAAATGAGCAGGGTGAATTTTATTATTTAGAAAAAAGGTATATTGATTTAAAAGAAAAGGAAGGTTACATGGATTGGTGGTTTTCACTCATTAGATAAAGTGATATAATTCGAGAGCCGCGGGGTAGAGCAGTGGCAGCTCGTCAGGCTCATAACCTGAAGGTCGTTGGTTCGAATCCAACCCCCGCAACCAAGAGCCTCTATACGTTGATAGAGGCTCTTGATTTTTACACTATCTCGAATTTGTCTTATTTGTTAAAATCATTAAGCAGATTTAATCTCAACTAGTAACCAATTGCCAGGGTAGCTCAGTTGGTTAGAGCACAGGATTCATAAACCTGAGGTCGGCAGTTCGATCCTGCCCCCTGGTATTAAAAATACAATCTATGGTAGCAGTTCCCTGCCTGCAGGCAGGCAGGGATCCTGCCTCCTGGTATAATATGTTTAATAAAAATAAAAACCCAATGTCTAAAGAAAAAAATAAAGATAGAAGGACTAAAGAAGTAATCATTACTCCAGAATTAACAAAAAAATTATCAAACTTAAATAAAGCTTCCAGAAGAAGAACTATGTTTGGCAGAGTTAACCCTCTGATTCTACTTATAACAGTAATTTTAAGTTTTTTTCTATTTGTAGGTTTCTATAGTCAAACAAGTGCACTAAAAGAAATAACTTTAGGAGAGCTTGTAGCTGGTCTTGAAGGAAATGATTATTCAGAATTATTAATACAAAATGATGGAAGTATTGTTGCTAGAAACAAAGAATATTACATTGTAACTGGAGATTTTTCACCAAGAGTGAATAATGAAAACATTAAGGTTTCAAATAATATTGAAAAAGTTGAATTTAGTGATATTGAATATTTATTTAATGAAAGAACTATAGTAGACCAGTTTAGATCATTATTTAATAATACAAGTGAAAGAGTAGAAGATATTCTTTACTTAGAAAATCAAGTAGTCATTCTTACGAATGAAGGATTTAAAGACTATTTGATAAATGAAACAAATAAAGAGCAATTTGAGACATATCTTCAAGACAATAAAATAGTTCTTTCTGAGCTAGGGATTAGAGCAAAAGAACTTAGAATTTTTGGAAAAGAGTTAAGTAGCGAATCTGTAAACGCAAGAATAGAACAAGGAACGATCGCTAGCATTACAGACGTAGGAGAGTTATCAATTGCTAAAGTAAATCCTAATGAGGTCTCTCAAGTTTCAATAGACTGGTCACCAGCCATATTTACATTTACAGACTTCTTACAGCAAGAAGGATTTTCAGCTAACTCTGATCAAGAAACATTTATTGTCGATACAAGAACAATTTCTGGAGGAATTAATATAGATACTATTCTAACAATTATTACAATTGGTGCGTTTATACTCTTAGGATATGTCATATTCAGAAGTGCTCAAGCTTCAGGAATGGGAATTATGCAATTCGGACAGTCTAAGGCAAAAATGTTTTTCGGACAAAAAACAGGAGTTTCATTTAAAGACGTCGCTGGAATCGATGAAGCTAGAGAAGAACTTAATGAAATTGTAGATTTTCTAAAAAATCCCAATAAATATAGAAAACTAGGAGCAAGAATTCCAAAAGGTATTTTAATGTTCGGACCTCCAGGAACTGGCAAAACTTTACTTGCAAGAGCAATTGCTGGAGAAGCTGGTGTTCCATTCTTTCATACTTCGGGTTCTGAGTTTGAAGAAATGCTCGTTGGAGCGGGAGCTTCAAGAGTTAGAGACCTTTTTGCGAAAGCAAAGAAAGCAGCTCCTGCTTTAATCTTTATAGATGAGATTGATGCTGTAGCTAGAAAAAGAGGAACAAGAATTCAATCCGGAAGTACTGAACAAACACTAAATCAGATTCTAGTAGAAATGGACGGTTTTGAAACAAATACTAATGTAATTGTAATTGCAGCTACAAATAGACCAGATGTATTAGATAGAGCTATTCTTAGACCTGGAAGATTCGATAGACAGGTTCGAATTGAAGCTCCAGACAAAGACGGAAGAGTAGAGATTCTAAAAATTCATTCAAAAAATAAACCACTTGATGCATCAGTTGATCTTGAGAAAATTGCTAAAAGAACTGTAGGATTTACAGGAGCTGATCTTGAAAATATTATGAATGAATCAGCTATTATCGCTGCAAAAGATAATAGAAAGTCTATTACAAATATTGATATTGACGACGCTGTGTCCAAAGTAATGTTAGGGCCTGCAAAAAGATCAAGAAAACGAACAGAAGATGAAATTAACTTAGTTGCTTACCATGAAGCTGGTCACGCATTAGTTGCAAAACTTACAGATGGAGCAATTCCTGTAGATAAAATTTCCATTGTTTCTCGAGGAAGTACAGGAGGAGTCACAATGTTCCTTCCTGAAAAAGACGAGAATATTGTTTCAATGAAAAAACTTGTTGCAAATATTAGAGTTAGTTTAGGAGGAAGAGCAGCTGAAGAAGTTGTTTTAGGAGATATTTCAACAGGAGCTTCAAACGATATTGAACAAGCTACAAGAACAGCAAGAAGTATGATTCAAAAATATGGAATGAGTAAATCTCTAGGATTAGTTCAATACGGAACTTCAAGAGATAGCGAATATCTAGGATATCATTATGGAGATTCTCCTGATTATTCAGAAGAAACAGCTAAGCAGATAGATACTGAGGTAAGAGAACTAATTCAAAATCAATATAAAGAAGCATTAGAGATTATTAAAAATAATCGAGAAAAACTAAACGAAATTGCTGATTTATTAAAAGAGAAAGAAGTTCTTGAGAAAGAAGAGTTTGATAAACTCTTTAATTAATCATTCTAAAAACTGCATTCAAAGTTTTCCAAATGTTCAAAAAGTTTAAACTATAAATAGTTAATTTAGTCGACTTTGACCGACTAATTCGACGATAATGGTTGGGTTGTATTAAATAAGTTAAAATTACCTATGAAATTAATATCAATCTTTTTATTAACAGCTCTATCATTCACTAGTTTTTTCAATCCAGTTTTTGCTCAAAGTGATGAGGTTACGACACTTGTACTTCAAGGTAAGATTGTTGAAATAGAGAGTACGCTCGATCCTGAAAATCAAAGTATTAATATTAGAACTTATGTAATTGAAGTCGTAGAGAAGGGAGAAAGAAAAACATTTGAATCAATAGATAGAAATCCAATAGATCAACAAGAAAATATATTTAATGTAGGAGATAGGGTTGTTGTTGAGAAGCTGACGATTGGTGATGTAAATGAAATTTATCAAATAACTGACTTTGTTAGAACAACCCCAATAATAGTTCTTTTTGTAATATTTGCAGCTTTAACTATTGTTGTAGCGAGAAGAAAGGGTATCTTATCTTTAGTCGGGTTATTTATTTCCTTCTTTATAATTTTCTATCTTGTTTTACCACAAATGTTGAGAGGAGCAGATCCACTAATTATAACTATTGCTGCTTCAATCTTAATTATTCCTATAAACTTTTACCTTGCTCATGGGCTAAATAGAAAAACTACATACGCTGTAATAAGCACTTTCGTAACATTAATCATAACCAGTATATTGTCTTTAATATTTGTACAATGGGCAAGGCTATCTGGATTTACTTCAGATGAAGCGGGATTTCTAAATGCTTTAACTGATGGAGCAATAAATATTAGAGACCTACTTTTAGCTGGAATTTTAATTGGTGTTCTAGGAATTCTTGACGATATAACTGTTTCACAGTCTTCAATAACTAGGCAGTTGAAAGCAACTAATCCTAAAATAAAGTTCGATTAACTTTTCTTTAGAACTATGGAAGCTGGAAAAGATCATATTGCTTCTTTAGTAAATACATTAATACTTGTTTACACAAGTGCAGCTATGCCATTGTTGCTTCTTTTTATTGAAAATAGTGAACCATTCTTAACAACTATAAATAGAGAAGTAATAGCTGAAGAGATTATAAGAACACTTCTTGCAAGTACTGGTTTAATTATCGCTGTACCCCTATCAACAATTATTTCTGCTTTCTTCACAGTTAGAGAGGATAATATTGAAATTGAAGAGCATGACCATGTACATTAAGCATATGTACAAATTAACGAATCTCAAACTTTGAGATATGATATTCAACACGGAACTTGTTAAGTATATTACACTTAATTTAGACCCTGAAACAAGTTCAGCCTGCCTGCGCAGACAGGGGTGACGGGAAGGAGGGTTAGATTGTTTTTTAGAATTTGTGATTTGAATATTTTAAAAAAGATAGGAATTACAATTCTGCAAATAACCTTTTTTGAGCAATGAGTTTCTCATCACTTTCAATCTGTTAAAATATTTTAATTAACTAAAGATTTTGAAGAAAGAAAATTTCGTAATTATAGATTCTTTTGCATTAATATTTAGAGCATATTATGCATATCCACCAACATTATCAACAAAGGATGGACAGCTTACAAACGCTGTTTATGGTTTTTCTACATTACTTTTAGAAGTATTAAAAAAATTCGAACCAGATTATTTAGTAGCTGTTTATGATTCTGCATCTCCAACTATTAGATCTACAGAATTCGCAACTTATAAAGCAAATAGAAAAGAACAAGAACCAGATCTTATTTCTCAGATACATCTTGTTAGAAAGTTAATTGAATCATTCGAAATTCCTGTTCTTAATGTTGAAGGATATGAAGCAGACGATATTATAGCTACTCTTTGTAATACATATAGAGAGCATGATATTCAAAATATTGTTGTTACTGGAGATCAAGATTTATTTCAATTAATCAACGATAAGACATCAGTTTATCTTGCTGGGAGAACTTTTTCTAAATCAAAACTTTACGATAGAGATGGAGTAATTGAGAAGCTAATGGTAACTCCAGAACAGATTCCAGATTATAAAGGATTGTGTGGCGATCCATCAGATAATATTCCAGGAGTAGCTGGAATCGGAAGTAAGTCTTCAGTAGATCTTCTTTCGAAATATAAAACTATAGAAAACCTTTATGAACATATTGAGGAGGTCGAGAATAAGTATAAGAATAAATTAATGAATAATTATGAGATTGCTATTAAGTCAAAGCAACTAGCAACAGTAGTTCATGATGTTCCCTTAAGTTTTGATCTTAAAAAAGCTGAGTTTAAAGCATTTCCAGTAGCGAAGGTTTTAGAAACAATGGACGGCTTCGAATTTAAAAGCATTAAGAAAAGAATAGAGGAACTTGCTGAAAAAATGGTTTTTTTGAACGAGGAAGAAAATTTGGATTTATTTAGCTCTGTTCCAATTGAAGACACAATTAAAGAAAAGAAAATAGAGATTAATGATTTAAAAAAAGGAGATTTGTTTATAGCCTTTGATTTAAAAAATCCTGATGTATCTCCAATAAAATATGAGATTGAAAAAATATTTATTTCTGATGGAGGAGAAGTAGCTTATACGATCAGCAATAAGGATATTGAAGAGTTAATTAAGAAGATAATAAAAGATGAGATTAGATTAATTGGAATTAATTTGAAAGATTTTTTTCATGCAGTAATTAATAAAGGAATAAAACTTGATTTTAGTAAGGTTAAGTTTGAAGACTTAGGTTTTTGTACTGCTATTTTAAGTTTAGGAGAAATCGGACATTCAATTTCAGATCTCTCAAAATTCACTGGAATAGAATTTGGTTCATCAATTATATCTCTTGTAGTCAATCTTTCAAAAACACATGAAAAGTGCAAAGAAAAATTTAATGAAGATAAGAAGCTCTTCGAAGTCTATGAACTTGAAAAGGAAGTTCTAGGAGTTGTAATAGAAATGGAGCAGGAAGGGATTAGATTTGATTCAGATAGGTGCTCTGAAGCTTTAGAAATTCTTCAAAAAGGAAGGGAAGAGATACAAAAAAAGATTTATTCGTATAGCGATTATGAATTTAATATTAATTCACCTAAACAGGTTGGAGAAGTTCTATTCGATAAATTAGGCCTACCTCAACAAAGGAAAACAAAGGGTGGCGCTTTCTCAACAAACGAAAAAGCATTAAGAAGCATAATAGAGGCTCATCCAATTGTTCAAGAGATTCTAAATTACAGAGAAGTAGATAAATTACTTTCAACATATATTAAAGCTCTTCCGGAATATGTAGATTCAGATGGGAAAATTCATGCAACATTCGATCAATTAGGAGCTGTTTCCGGAAGATTCTCTTCTAAAGATCCAAATATGCAAAACATTCCTGCAAGTACTGCTTTTGATGTAAACATTCGTGATTTATTTATCGCTGATAAAGATTCTATTTTTCTAGCATTTGATTACTCTCAACAGGAATTAAGAATTCTTGCAGCTTTAGCTAATGAAGAGCTTATGATTGAAAGTTTTAATAAAGGTGAGGATATTCATGCAATTACTGCAGCCAATCTTTTTGGAAAAGATATTTCTGAAGTAACAAAAGCTGAGAGAGCTACTGGTAAGACAATTAATTTTAGCGTAATTTATGGGGTTTCATCTTTTGGGCTTTCAGAAAATTTAAAGATAGGGAGAGCTGAAGCGCAAGCATTAATAAATAATTACTATCAAAAATATAAAAAGATTTCAGAATATTTTGAGAAAAAAAGAGATGAGGTTCATTTAAAGAAATTTGGAGAAACAATTCTAGGTAGAAAAAGAGTTAACCCTATGAAGAATTCAAGTCAGTGGTTTATTAAAAATGCTGTTGAGAGAGAGTTGTTAAACTTTGCTGTTCAAGGGAGTGCTGCGGATTTAATGAAGCTTGCTATGGTTGAGATTAATAAAATAATAAAAAAATATCCTGCAAAACTACTTTTGCAAATTCATGATGAGTTTTTATTTGAGTTTAACGAACCTAAAAATCAAAAACTTTTAGATGAGTTTAAAAAAGAGATTATTCAGAGTATGGAAGGTGTAAAAAATATTGGAGTTTCATACAAAGTAGATGTGAAGTCTGGAACTGTTTGGGGTAAGATGGAGTAGAAGGTTAATTTTTTTAATACGAAGAATTTTTTTAAATTTATAACTTTTATAGGGACATTAATTGCTATTCCTTTTCTACTTGTAAAAGTTAAAAAGAAGTTAGATAAATCAGGATTTAATTTTTCTAATTTAGACCTGCCGTATAAAGATAAGGTTGTTAAACAAAAAAGAAGTGATAACACTAAGATAGATGACGACACATTAGTAAGATTTCACCAAGGTGCAAAAAAAGTAAAGAAAATTGTAAATGATGTTATATCCGATCTTTCTGATAGGCAAAAAGAACTTTATGATTACATTATGGAGAATGGTGAGGTGGATATGAGCAAAATCAAAAATATTTTTAACTCTGTTACAACTAGAACTTTAAGAAGAGATCTTACAAAGCTTTGTGAGATGAATCTAATTACGAAAATAGGAACTACAAAAGATACTTCATATCAGATTAAAGATGGGGCAGGAAAAAAGTAAAGATCTATTTGAGGGTTTCTTCAAAGGATTATTTGATGTTTTTTCCTCTCTTTTTAAACCATTCGAATACATTTTCAGTTTTGAAACAATTGAAAGTATCATGGATGCATTCTTAGGAATTCAAGGAGGAAGTAGTAGTTCAAATACGCCAAAATGATTAAGGAATCAGACATATCTAAAATTAAAGAGTTTATAGCAGAAAATGATGATGTTCTCCCAGCTGATATTGCATTTGATCAGTTACATGTTTTAACAGAAACTTACTCTCTTCTTCTAATTTTTGAAGAAATGGATGTTCTAATGAGAAGTAAATATCAAAAAAGACTTAATGATCCAGCTCAAGTTAAAGAAACAGTAAAAGAAATTGTATCTATTACTCCTGAAGACAAGTTATACGATAAATACATTCTCGCATTTGAGAGAGTATTAAAAGAGTATATGACATGAGAGTTAAAGGTAGGTAAGAACCTAATAAATACAGTCTTAATGAAGTTTAATCTGAAGCTAATGAGACATGATCCTGAGGCTATCTGATTCAATAAATTTCTTAATACTTAAGCCAGGCCTTATTTAAAGGACATCTCCAAGAAACATAAGCTAATAAAAAATTTCTAAAATATCGTTTGAAAGTAAAAAGTTTCTCTGTTATAATTTTCTACGTCGCTTTTACTGATCCCAGCTTCTGGGAAGTACAGCGAGAAACATTTCCAAGATAACAATAATGCACATTGAAACTTTTAAAGTGATAAGGTCCTACAATTCCTGTTTTTAACAGGTTTAAATAGCTTAGGTCAAACATTTTCAAACTGTAATCTATTGCAGTCTCAATAGAAAAAACAAATTTTTATCCCGATTCCTCGGGATGAACAAAATTCCTGACTTTATGTTAGGCATTCAACTTCGCTTTTAAGCTTCGTTGGATATTTTATGGAGAGTTTGATCCTGGCTCAGGATTAATGCTAGCGGTGTGCCTAAGGTATGCAAGTCGAACGAGAATTCCGAGCTTGCTCGGAAGGACAGTGGCAGACGGCTGAGTAACACATGGGAACGTTCCCTGAACACGAGAATAGCTCACTGAAAGGTGGGGTAATACTCGATAGTCTCTTCGGAGTAAAGCTTTTGCGGTTCAGGATCGGCCTGTGTCCTATCAGGTTGTTGGTGGGGTAATAGCCTACCAAGCCTATGACGGGTAGCTGGTCTGAGAGGATGACCAGCCAGACTGGGACTGTGATACGGCCCAGACTCCTACGGGAGGCAGCAACTAGGAATCGTGCGCAATGGACGAAAGTCTGACGCTGCGACACCGCGTGAAGGATGAAGATCTTAGGATTGTAAACTTCTTTTATTGGGGAACAAGTTCTGAGTGTACCCAATGAATAAGTGCCTGCTAACCACGTGCCAGAAGCATCGGTAATACGTGGGGCACAAGCGTTATCCGGATTTACTGGGCGTAAAGAGATACGTAGGCGTCTCAAAAAGTTTCGTGTTAAATTTTCCGGCTCAACCGGGAAACCGCGCGAAAAACTTTTGGGATTGAGGTAAGTAGGGGAGAAGGGAATTCCTGGTGGAGCGGTTAAATGCGTTGATATCAGGAGGAATACCAAGGGCGAAGGCACTTCTCTGGACTTTACCTGACGCTAAGGTTCGAAAGCGTGGGGAGCAAAACGGATTAGATACCCGTGTAGTCCACGCTGTAAACAATCCCTGCTAGATGTCTGATTTTCGTAAGTTTTTCTCGATTTATCGAGGAAGGTTTTACGGCTATTGGGTGTCACAGCTAACGCATTAAGCAGGGCGCCTGAGGAGTACGGCCGCAAGGCTAAAACTTAAAGGAATTGACGGGGACCCGCACAAGCAGTGGAGCGCCTGGTTTAATT
>CAZWRA010000002.1:0-55939 GCA_964635995.1 uncultured Candidatus Saccharibacteria bacterium | reverse complement strand
TTGCAAGCAATTTCGACCGCAAAAGTGGGGATTATCTTCCTTTAGTTTACATAAAAAGATTGATAAGCACCAGGTAGTCCCTTTTCTGTTTTAATTTTTATGATTATTAAAATGAACAAACCAAAAGCAGTAATTTACACAAGAGTTTCATCTGATAGACAAATTGATAATACAAATCTTGCTGACCAATTAAAAAAAGGTAAAGAATATTGTGAGCGAAGGGGCTTAGAGTTTGTTACAGAATTTAGAGAAGAAGGAGAGTCGGCAGAACTGGCAGATAGGACAATTTTAAAAGAAGCATTGAATTACTGTGGTTTAAAGAAAAATGACATTACATATTTTCTAGTATTTAAGTTTGATAGATTTTCTCGTTCAGTTGAAAACCACTATTTAATTAAGGCTATATTAAGCCGTAGTGGGGTTAAATTGATCTCAATGACAGAATAGACATCAGACACTCCAGCAGGAAGATTAACAGAGAATATGCTCGCAACTATAGCTCAATTTGATAACGAAGTCAGAACTGAAAGATGTATTAATGGTATTAAGGCTAAGTTAAGACAAGGTATTTGGGTTTATGATTCTCCACTTGGATATATGAAAGATCTTAACTTTAAAGGAAGTGGTGCTAAACCTGATATTCCAGATCCAGCAAAATTTGAAATTGTGAAAGAAGGATGGAAAATGATGCTGACTGGTCGCTATAGATCAAAAGATATTTTAGAGTTTTTTCATAAAAAAGGATTGAAAAATAGGCATGGGAATAAATTAATAGCTCAGTCTGTCTCTAAAATCTTCTACAACAAATTCTATGCTGGATTATTGTTTGTTGATAGTTTTGGAATTGAAGAAAAAGGACAACATAAACCTATGGTTAGTTTAGATGAATTTTATGCAGTTCAGGCAATCTTAGCTAAATAGAATAATGGAAATCAAGTTAAGCATTTAGGATATAACCCAGAATTTCAACTGAATAAAGCAATTAGATGCCCTAGCTGTAATAAGTTTATGACTGGTGCATGGTCTAAGCAAAAAGGAGTATTTGGTTACTACGCATGCAGAAGACCAGAATGTAAGGAGAGAGATAAAATCAAGAAAGCTGATGCTGAAACTTCATTTTGCGATCTATTAGAACGAATTACACCATCAAATGAATTAGTCGAGCTATACAAGGAAGCTGTTACTAAAGTTTATTTAAAGAAACTGCATGAGAAAGAAGAAATACAGAAACATTTTAAAGGTGAGTTAAGTGAGCTTGAACTTAGATTAAAGAAGCTTGAAGAATTAGTCGAAACAGATGTTTATTCTGTTGAAAAGTTTAAAGAAAAATCTAAACCAGTTTTACATGAGATTGCAGTTAAGAAAGTATCACTTTCTGAAACCAATATTGATTTATATGATGCAGAAGAATGTGTTAATTATTCTATAAATTTCTTACAACTTTTACCTAAATACTGGATATCTCTATCTGTAAGGGCTAAGCATAGACTAAATGAGGTACTTTTCCCACAAGGTCTAATTCTCGAAAATGGGAGAGTTACAACCAAGGCATTAGCTCAGTTCTACAATGATATTGAAACAATTTCAGATGGTAATGTCCCATCTGGTACCGAGGACAGGAATCGAACCTGCAAAGGATTACTCCCACTGGTTCCTAAGACCAGCGTGTCTACCAATTCCACCACCTCGGCATTTGCAAAAAAACTATTTGAATGTACGTTTGTAATTATACTTTGAAAAACTAAAATATAAAAGCCATGCTTCAATATTCAGGTATAATTATTTATGGAAAAAAACATTAAAAAAATCGATATACACAAAAATATTAATGACCTACTAATGGAATTTCCAGAAATTGCCCCTGTTCTTACTTATGAATATGGTTTATATTGTGTAAACTGTGTAATAGCAGAGTTCGATACGTTAGCGGATGGCGCTGAAATACATGGAATTAAGGGTGAATTCTTTACAGAAATGATTAGTCATTTAGAATCAGTCATAAACGAATTAAATTAAATGGCACAAAAATTTCAAAGACCAAAAAGAAAGATTTCAAGCAGTTCAGATAAGCCACTTAACCTTAACGGATGCCTTTATCTTGTCGGAGGAGCTGTTGTAATACTTGCTCTTTTCATGATTTCAAGCGGGTTTAGAGATTGGATAATAGATCTAGTTGCAATATTAATTAATACTTTAGTTCTTTCAAACTTATTCCTATTCAATATCGTAGTAATCTTAATATTACTAGGACTTATCTTCCTAGTCTTATTAATTTATTCTAAGATTTAGAAAGTAATTCTTTAAGTTTATTTATATCGTTACTCCACTTATTCTCATCCCACCATTCTAACCCCTCGAACTGAAGCTTATACTTTGACTCCGGTTCAACTACAGAACCTAAGTAAATGTACTGAAAATTATTTTCTTTTGCATAGGTAATTGCCCTAAGCATCATTCCCATTCCAAGATTATATGTTTCATAATCAAGATTATAAAAAGGGTATGCATAATGCATAATCTGTTCATTCATATAAATTAGAGTATACCCAACAACTTCAGATTTATATGTATATTTAAAAGCATGAGTCATGTTTTCATTTTCAATATCATTAAACATAGACTTTATTTTATTCGCAGTCATAATGCCTTCACCGAATTTTCTAGTGTAATAATCTTTACCTAACTTATGTATTTCCCATGAATAATCAGTATAAGGCAAATTTATAAGCTTAGACTCAAGACCATCAGTTTTTCTTAAAATTCTTCTGTTTTCCGAATTTAATTCGAAATTATTAAGATTAACTCGAAGAGAGCGTGTTTGAATTACGAAGCCCTTCCCAATACGCGTTAGAACAAAACCGCTATTATAAGCTTCAATTATCTTATCTGTCTTAAAATCAATAGTTTTTTCATCAGTTTTAAAATATTTCATAACCTAATTATACGTTACACAAGTGATCGGACAAAATCGACAAAAATTTACTTTATTTTCACAATTTTTTCTGTATAATCTGCGGAATATGAAAGTAAACGCAACTATCTGTACAAATAATAAGAATCTTCAAACGCACGGAGGCTGATAGTTGTGATATTAAGTTCTTTAAAAAGCCTCCAAGAAATTGGAGGCTTTAACCTTATATGTAAAAATAAAGTAAATTTCATGAAATACCATAGTGAATTTAAAGTAATATTTTCTCTTCCGGATCCAACTGAGGCACCTCATATCTTTAGCCTATTGCAAAAAGCTGATTTTGAAATCAGACAAAAATTTCCTGAAATTTTCGATGTAGTAAACTTAGATTCTTTTGAAAGTAACGACTTTGAAGATAGCGCTTATGCACCTAGATCTGTAACTCTTTATGAATATCTTGAATCTGACGATCCAGGCAAATATGTTACAACAAAACAGCTTTTACATATGATTCTTGCAAAATATAAAAGAAAATATGGACTAAGATATAATATTTGGGCATCTAAAATTATGTTTCAAAATGATCGTGCTACAAAGAAAAATTCGAGGCTAAGCCCAGTTAAACTAAGGGTTTGATTTGATATAATCATCGTATTAGTTCACATTAATTAACATATGAATAACAGTAGTAAAGAGTCTTCTGATTTAGTAGGTCAGAGAAAAATAAGAATCGAGAAACTTAATAAACTAAAAGATTTAGGTTTTGATCCTTATCCTTCGAACTGTGATAAGTCTCACGATGCACAAAATATTCACGATAATTTTAATAATCTTGAAAACGAGACAGTCATAATTGCTGGAAGAATTACAAGTCTTCGAGAACATGGAGGACTTGTTTTTATAGATATTAGAGATACATCAGGAACTATCCAGCTTTATATTAAAAAAGATGAGATAGGATATACCAATTCAAGTGAAGGAAATTTAGGATTTGAAAATCTAAGCCTTCTAGATATAGGTGACTTTATAGAAGCAGTTGGTTACGTAACTAAAACGAATAGGGGAGAAATCTCAGTGGCTCCTAAAATAGTTAGAATACTTGAAAAATCTATTAGACCCCTTCCAACTGAAATTGAAGATAAAGAAGAAAGATATAGAAGAAGATATATCGACATGGCTATTCATCCTGAGGTAAGAGAACGGTTTGAGAGAAGAGCAAAATTTTGGGAAGCTCACAGAGACTTTTTCAATTCAAGAGGTTTTTTCGAGGTAAATATTCCTATTCTTGAACATATTCCAGGTGGTGGAGACGCAGTTCCTTTTAAAACACATATGAATGCTATTAATGAGAATTTTTATTTAAGAATTTCTCATGAGTTACCTCTAAAAAGACTTGTAGGAGGAGGATTTGAAAAAGTTTACGATATAGGAGCAAGATTTAGAAACGAAGGACTTTCAGATGAACATCTACCCGAACATGTAGCTATGGAATTCTATTGGGCATATGCAAACTGGGAAGATGGAATGAAATTCATAGAGGAATTGTTTAATCATATTATTAAAACAGTTTACGGAGATCAGAAAGTATTTCAAATTAGAGAGTTTGAGGTTGATTTCAGTAAAGAATGGGTGAAAATTGATTTTAATGAAATCATGAAAGAGCGTTATGGAATTAACGATGTCTATTCTGTATCTAAAGATGAAGTTATAAAGCTTCTAGAGAAAAATAATATTGAGTTTGATCCGAATACAATTAATGTTCCAAGAGGAGTAGATACACTTTGGAAACAGGTTCGAAAAACGATCGCAGGACCAGCATTTTTAATTAACCATCCAAAATATCTTTCGCCACTTCAAAAACCAAGTAAAGAGAATCCAAATATGGTTGAAAGATTTCAGCCAATTATTGCAGGTTCAGAATTAGGAAATGGATGGAGCGAGGTTAATGATGCAATAGATCAGTACGAGCGATTTATTGAACAACAGAAAATGAGAGATTCTGGAGATTCTGAAGCGCAATGGTTAGATATTGATTATGTTGAAATGCTTGAGTATGGAATGCCTCCAACTTTTGGATACGGACATAGTGAGAGAGTATTCTGGTTCCTAGAAAATGTTACAGCGAGAGAAGGAGTCCCTTTCCCACAACTAAAGTACTATGTAAGTGAAGTTACAAAGAAAATTTATCCTGAAGTTGATCTTGAAAACATTAAAACAGAAGATATGTCCGAATCTATTATAGAACAGGATTTTTCAAATAGAATTGTAATTGTTATTAATAAAGATCTTGAGAATTGGCAGATTAGTAATACTGTAGCTCATATCTCAGCCTATTTAGGAAATAAACTTAATAAAAATTTCTCAACCGGAGGTCATTTTGTAACTAAAGATGGGAAAAATCATCCGAGAAATACTCAATATCCAATTATTGTTTTAACTGCAGATCCTGGTCAAATGCAAAACTTTATGGAGAAAGTTCGAGAAAGCGGACTAGAGTACCATGGTTTTATTAAAGAAATGATCCAAACAACTGACGATACAGAAATAGAGAAAATACTATCCGAGAAAACAGATAGCGAGATCGAGTATTTAGGAATAGGATTATTCGGCGAGAACGAGACTCTTAAAAAACTGACTAATAAATTTAGTTTGTTTAAATAAGCTTATTGTTCTTTAGGGTGTTGACGTCTAGGTCTTTGGGCATTGTTATCCTCAACCTTTTCAACCGATCTACCTATTTGAAAGTAGAACTCAGATAAGCTCACTCTAGCAGCATTCACACCTCTTGTTAATCTTGTATGTTCAGATATGCTCTTCTTGCGTATTCCTGTCTCTTTGAGTGAAAATTAACCTTATCTTCATCAATAGTTTTTAGAAATTCTCTACATTTTTCTATTTCTTCTTCTATGCCCTCCTGTTGTATTAATGTAAGAATAGGCTCAGAGACAGAATTAACTGTATTAAAGTCTCTACTTAAATCTAAAGATTCTTTTAAAGCCAACAGACTGACTTCAAGTTGAGAAGGCCCATCTTCTTCAAGAATTTCTAAATCTTCATCAGTAGGATCTTCTTCATCATCCAAATCATGTTGAGCATTACCACCATTAATTGGTTCCCTCACTCTCTTAAAATAATAATCCTCTCTATTACCACCGCTTGATCTTGCAAGTCCAGCTTTAATTTTATCTGAAGTAACAGCAACAATTCTTCTATATGCTTCTTCAAATAACCTTGTCCATCTTCCTGAGACCAATTCCTCTGGTTCTGAATCTAAAAGAATTAACATAGCATCATAAGGGTTTTTAGGATTACTACTTGTACCGAAGAATTCTCTTATATCTTTAATTGTTAGAAGATATCTATCTTCACTCTCTTCTATAAAAGGTTCTTTACTTTCTCCAGTTCCACTTAAATTTTCTTCATCAAATGCCATAGATATTAGTTAATTTTGGAAATTATATCACTAAAATAAGTTTAGTCACCTTTTTTTGACGTCAATTAAATTTATAGAAGTTTCTTGACTGTGTACACGATTGAAGGATCGTTGACGTAATTTAAGTTGTAATTTCTATCTTTACCCTCAAACCAAGTTCTCTGTCTTTTAGCGTATTGTCTATGTGAAATTCTTACTCTTTCTATACATTCATCTAAGGTTAATTTATTGTTCAGTAACTCAATTACTTCTTTATATCCAATTCCTTGAAGCGCAACTGAACCCTCTTTGAATCCAAGCTCTAAAACATTTTTAACCTCCTGAACTAATCCGTCATTAAACATTTTTTCAACCCTATTATTTATCTTTGTAACTAGTTCATTCCAGTTAAATTCAGGATATATGAGAATAAATTCATATTCAGGTTCTTGTTCAGTATATTCACCTCCTTGAATTACTTTCTCTATTGATCTAATAAGCCTTCTTGGATTATTTATATCGCTCTCATTTAATAATTTATACTTTTCTAAATCTAATTTCTTTAGCTTCTCTTGTAAGTCAGTAACATTAAAATTTTGAAGTTCATTTCGGAGATTCTGATCAATATTTTTTGTTTCAGTTTTATAATTTCTCAATAGTGAGTCTATATATAAACCTGTACCTCCAACTAAAATGGGTAATTTTTTTCGAGAAATTATATTTCCAATATAAGATTCGGCTAATTTCTTATAGCTAAAAACATCAAATTTTTGATCTGGATTCAAGAATGAAATTAAATGTATTGGGATTTTATCTAAAAAATATGGATCTTCAGACTTGAGAATAGCAACAAGATCTTCAACCTTAGATTCTAAATTTTGATTTTTAAATTTTAACTTTTGAGTTTCTGCGTCCTTATTTGTCCCAATATCTAAATACTTATAAATCTGTCTTGAATCAGCATTAATGAGTTCACCATTGAAATTTTTTGCAACTTTTAAAGCTAGATCAGATTTACCAGAACCAGTAGGTCCACAAACAATTATTACTTTACTTTTTTCCTTTGAATTCATTCTTTAAGACAATTGCATTAAAGAAGAAAATTATACCAGCCATCTCGAAAAACTCTTCTATTCCAATAAAAAATGTATATAATTGATTTCCATACAACCTTCCTCCAAGCAACTCTGAAGACAATACAGCTATAAAGAATAAAAGTCCTAATCTATATGAGTTTTTATCTCAAAGTCCTTCTCTTTATAAACAAGCATTATTAGTAAAGCGATTACAATTAGTGCTAGTAAGAGTAGACTAAAAACCCAAGATACTTCAGCTGATGACTTTACTATCTCAATATTAAGTACTGATTCTCTAATATATGTGTTAAAAGTCTCATGAATACTAAAAAATTCATCTATCGATAAAGCTAAAAAGAAAAAACCAGACAAGAATATGATTAAATTCTTTTTAATAAACTTTTTGACAGCATAAGAAATAAATTCTAGACCAGTAATTAACGTAAGAGCTGAAGTAAAAAGAACACCTATCGTATACTCCTCATCAAGATAAAATATACTATATTCTTTACCAAGTGGTTTAAAGCTATTCAAAAAAAGATGCAATAAAAAAATTACAAAAGCAATAACAAGGTAAAGCTGTGATTTTAAGTGCAATCTAACAATGTTTTTTCTCATAAACTATATTATATTTATTAAATATCTATTACAACTTTCAAAGGTTTACTCTTTTGTATAAACTGTATTTACTATGGAAAATGAACTTTTTATTAGAATACTACTAACAGTTATTTTTGGGGCAATACTTGGACTCGAGTCTGAAACTAGATTATTAGAAGATAAAAAAAGGAAGTCAGAAAAAGAAAGAGAGAAGAGTACAATTGGAGGAGTTAGGACTTATACAATTCTTTCACTTTTCGGAGGAGTTACAGGACTATTGTTTTTAAGAGGAGAAACATTTTTAGTTTATGCATCTTTTCTAGGTCTTATTGCTCTGTTAGTAGCTGCATATATAGAAAATGTAAGATTAAAAGAAGCATTCGGGATGACAACTGAAATTGCTGTACTTATTACATTTGTTCTTGGATTTCTAACAACTTCTTCACTTTTTTCAATTGAGCTTGTTCTTTTTATTTTAGTCATTCTTGCCTTCTTCCTTTCTCAAAAAAGAGGCATCGGAGTGCTTCTAGAAAAAATCTCTCACACAGAAGTTATAGATATTTTTAAATTCGGAGTTGTTACACTTGTAATACTTCCTTTATTACCAAATCAGACCTTTTACCTAAGTTACTTTGTCTCCTTTTTAGGAGTAGATAGCTCATCAGAATTAATATCGGAATCACTTTTAAACATTACTATTATTAATCCTTTTAGAATCTGGTTAGTTGTTGTAATTATTTCTGGAATAAATCTAGGAAGTTATCTAGCTTCAAAGATTATTGGTTCTTATAAAAGTCTTTTATTAAGTTCACTTTTAGGTGGTTTTATATCTAGTACAAGTACAACAGTAGCTCTTGCAGACAGATCGAAAAAAGCAGATGAGAAAACCTCTCAAGCATTAGCTGGAGCAGCTATTATCTCAAATGCAGTTAGCTTAATTTCAGTCTTAATCTTATTAAGCATCATTAGCCCAGCTATAATTTCTGAAGTTTATGTGACGTTACTAGTAATGTTTATTATCGGTTTAATTACAGGTCTATATTTTCTTTTGTCACATAATAAGAAAGAAACAATTCAAGTTACATATAAACCATTTTCAATTGGTCCCGCTGTAAATTTTGTAGCCTTAGTAGTTTCATTAACTATACTCATCCAGATAATGCAGATAGCTAATGTTGATTCACTAGCTATATTTATTACTGCTGCTTCAGGAGCGATTAGTCAAGATGCTCCAAGCATTGCTTTAGCTGAGCTAATAAATGAAAGGGAAATAGTTGTTAAAACAGCAGTCGTAATCTTTCTTGTAACAAATGCTGTTAACTTCTTCTCAAAAATAATTCTAAGCTACTTTAATGGAAGTAAATATTTCTTCAAATATCTTAGTGTAGGAATTTTACTAACATTAATTGGAACAATTACATATCTATTTGTATAATCTCTCTCAATGAAAAAGTTTGAGAAGAAAAATGAGAGCTTTGTTTGTATTAATTGTAAGGAGTTAGTGCCGCCTCATCCAACAAGCTCAAGAGATCATTGTACTAATTGCCTTTTCGGACTTCATGTGGATATAAATCCTGGTGATAGACAAAATAAGTGTAAAGGTGTCCTTGAACCTATTGGAATTGAGTCTATTAATAATAAGGAGAGAATTGTCTATCGTTGTAAAAAGTATAACGAAATAATTAAAAACATTTCTGCACCGGATGACAATCGAGAAATGATCATTAATTTATATCAAAAAATATGGTAAATCGCTTGATTAGATGGGCGTTTTAGGCTACATTACAATATGAAAGGATTCCCAATTGGTTATAAATTACAAGTATACGGAGCAATACTTAGTTTTATTGCTTTAGGGTTAATAATTGTCCTTTCTATCCTATTCCTATTAATAAAATTAATCCAGCCTAATATTACTACTGTTGTCTTATTAAATTTTTATGGCGAGGAGATTATTGTTGAGCTTGATAACAAAACTATACCTCTTGATGTAATGGAGATTACAAGAATTAAAGTCAGGAATCTATCCTCAGATAATTATATTTCTGTTAAAAACATAGCTGGAGAAGAGATCGATAAGGTAGGAGCTCTCGAACTTAGTGATTCTCCTAATTTAGTAATCGAACCTTTACATAAATCTAAACAATTCTGCTTTTTTAAAGCAAATGTAACTGATTTTTATTACTTTATTGGAGAAGAAGAATCAGACGTTCCTCATTTAACAGAAATAGAATTACTTGAAAAAGTTAATAGAGATAGTAATTCAAGAATTACAACCGACGATAATTATTTAGTCTATCCTGGTAAAGCTTCAACTGAAGATCTCCCAAAAACACTTGCTCATAATAAAAAAGTATATGGGATATATCCTATTCCATGTAGTGACTTAACTGACCTAGATATGATGAAAAATACAGTATTCGGTTTTAAACACTATAATGAGGAAGAGGGAAGAGAGTTTGTTGAACAAAGACTTAGAGAAATAGAAGATATAGATCTATCAGATGTTTCTATTTAAGACTCAATAGCTTGTCCTACAAGATTATTCATGACCTCTAAAGTCGCTTCGTAATTTGCTCTTTGATCATCTGGTATCTGATCTCTTTGAGACAAAGCAGTGTCTCTTAATCTACCTACAAAAACTAGTTTATCCGCATGAGACTCATGTACATTAAAATTTCCATGGAAATATTTTCTTATCTCAATTCCAAGATGTTCATTGTTCTCTAATGATATTGGACCATAATCCATAGCTTCAACTTGAGATGCCATTTCTGGCTTAATAAAACCAAGAAACTTTTTTACATCCATCTTTCCTCTCCCACCAGATACGTCTATACGTTTTCCCTGGTGGGTTTCGAAAATAACTTCTTGGTTACACAAAGCATGTTCTAGTTTTAAAACGCTTGAAGTTCTTAATCTCATATTAATTTCAAATACTATTGATTATAAGGTCAAACCCTAGAATTTATCAAAAAAGTACTTTTTTAAATCATCTATTTTGATTCTTTCTTGTTTCATTGAGTCCCTATCTCTAACTGTTACTGCATTGTCTTCTAGTGTTTCAAAATCTACAGTAATGCAGAAAGGTGTTCCTATCTCATCCTGTCTTCTATATCTTTTTCCGATAGATGCTGTTTCATCATACTCAGTCATATATTTTTCCTGTAGCATTTTCTTAATCTCTTTTGATTTATTTACCAAATCCTCTTTCTTAGATAAAGGTAAGACGGCAATTTTTATAGGAGCAAGATTTACAGGTAGTTTTAGAACAGTTCTATAATCTCTTTTTTCATCTCCAGTTGAGTCAATTTTCTCATTCTTCCAGAAATGATCAAGAACCATCATTACTAATCTATTTAATCCGCAAGATGCTTCAACAATCCATGGAACATATCTCTCACCTCTTTCCTGATCGAAATAATCTAATTTTTGACCTGAGAACTTTGCATGTTGAGAAAGATCATAATCTGATCTTGCGTGAATTCCCTCAATCTCATCGAACTTATCCATTGAGTTGAATTTATATACAATATCTTCTGCAGCTTTAGCATAGAAGATAAGTTTTTCATGAGGTCTAAACTTTAGACTATCTTTACTTATTCCCAAAACATTAACATACCAGTTCATTCGCTCATCTTTCCACTCTTTATAAACCTCCTCATTCATTTCAGGATGAATAAAGTATTGAAGCTCCATTTGTTCAAATTCTCTTGTTCTAAATACAAATTGTCTCGCAACAATCTCATTTCTAAATGCCTTTCCTACTTGAGCTATTCCAAAAGGTACTTTAACTCTAAGATTATCAATAACATTCTTATAGTTAAGATAAATTCCCTGACATGTTTCTCCTCTTAAATAAGAAACATTCTCATCATTAAAAGTAGCATCAGTTGTTCCAAGATTAGATTTAACAAGAAGATTGAAATTTCTTGCATCAGCAAGAGCATTTCCATCAGGACTTTTTACATCTAAAAGTTCAATGATTGCTGCTAATTGACTTGGATTTAATTTATCCATGTCTTCTTTCTCTAGAGCGTTTTTAACATCCACGTCTTCAATAGCGTCAATAAATCCTTGTTTCTTATCCTGAAAATCTTTACTATTTTTAATATGATCCTCGATAACATGGTCAGCTCTATATCTTTTATGCGTCTTCTTATCTTCAACTAAAACGTCGGAAAATCCACCAACATGTCCGCTTGCTTCCCAAGTTTTAGGATGCATAAATATTCCTGAATCTAGAGATACAACGTCATCTCTATTTTGCCACATGGCTTTTTGCCATAAATTTTGAATATTTTCTTTAAGAAGATATCCGTAATGACCGTAGTCATAAACTGCTTGAAAGCCTCCATATATTTCAGAGGATGAGAAAATGAATCCATTTTCCTTTGCCCAAGCTTTAAGTTGATCTAAGGAAGTGATTTTTGTTTCCATAAAAAAATCGTCCTTAACAAATAAAATATATTTGCTAGGGACGATTTTCACCGCGGTTCCACCCTAATTACCAAAGCATGATATCCAATAACTTTAGTCTCTTGTTTTACTTAATCTGTCATGTTCTCACATCTAGCCTTTCCAAGGGCTTAAGTAATTAACCAATAATATCACTTAGCATATACTTAAACAAGAGCTTAGTGATGCTTCTCTTATTAAAGATAGTGTATAATCCCTTTATGAATAAATTACAAATAAACTTTTTCAAAACATCCCTCCGGGGATAAATGCTTTCCTAATTTGAATTAGTTTATTTATTTACATATAAAAACCATGATAGATCCAAATTTTATTAGAGAAAATCCCGATAAAGTAAAGAAAAATACTGAAGAAAGAGGTAATAATTCAGAAATTGTTGAGAATTGGTTGCAAATTGATAAAGAAAGAAATGATCTTATTGTAAAAAGAGATACTCTAAGAGCTGAACGTAATGAATTAAGTAAAGGACTGAAAGGGAAACCCGATCAGGAAATTATCGACAAAGTAAAAAGCCTTAAAGAGGAAATCGAGATTACTGAATCTAAACTTGAGGAGCTTGAGACTCACTGGAATGATTTAATAAATTCAATTCCAAACATTCATTTTGATGATGTTCCTAAAGGTACAAGTGAAGATGATAATCTAGATTTAGAGTTTATTGGAGAAAAACCTAATTTTGACTTTGAACCTAAGAATCATCTAGATTTAATGATTGATCTAGGAATTATTGATTTCGAGACTGCTGCAAAGGTAAGTGGTTCTCAATTCTATTATTTAAAAGGAGATGCTGTTCTATTAGAATATGCATTAATCCAATTTGGACTTCATAAATTTGTCCAGAAAGGCTATGAACTTTTCCAAACTCCAGATCTTGCTAAATCTAAATTCTATTTAGGAACAGGATATGCTCCAAAAGGCGATGAAGCACAAACTTATGAAATTGAAGGAGAGGACTTAGGTTTAATAGCAACAGCAGAAGTAACTATGGCTGGATATCATGCTGATGAGATATTTAATCTAGAAGATTTACCAAAGAAATATGTAGCAGTTTCTCATTGTTTTAGAAAAGAAGCAGGTGCATACGGAAAGTACTCAAAGGGTCTTTATCGAACGCATCAATTCACAAAACTCGAAATGTTTGCGCACTGCACTCCAGAGCAATCTGAAGAAATACATCAAGAAATGCTAAATATCGAAAAAGAAATTGCATCTGAGCTAGGATTGCACTTCAAAGTATTACAACAATGTACTGCTGATTTAGGTGCAATTGCTGCTAAGAAATATGATTTAGAAGCATGGATGCCTGGAAGAAATGATTATGGTGAAATTACATCAACATCTAACTGCACTGATTATCAGGCTAGAAATCTAAACATTCGATATAAAGATAAAGATGGAAACAATCAATATGTTCATATGTTGAATGGAACTGCAATTGCACTATCTAGATTCCCTGTAGCAATTATTGAAAATTTCCAACAGAAAGACGGTTCAATAAAAATCCCTGAAGTTCTACAAAAATACATGGGTAAAGAAATAATTTCAAAATAAGAAAATGTTTTGGAATCCTATATCATGCTGATATAATCCTGTGTTTAAAAAATATAATGTAAGAAAGTTTATCAGAGATTTCATATTCAAGTTTAGAAGCTTCTATTGAGGCTAGATATCTACAAGCTTTTTTCAGATATCAAGAATAGAGCAGCTAGAAGACATAGACTTGAACGAATTCGATACTGTTTACGGTAATATACAAGATCTTGAAATAATTATGAGTACTCTTTCGCTAATCCCGAGTCTAACTACTGATGATGTTACAAGAATTAAAGAAAATATAACTGATCAAATAGTTGCTTTAAAAGAAGGATTCTATTCTCCACAAAATTATAGTCGAGTTGAGCGTATTACATCTGATACAGCTGAGCAAAGAGAAGCTTTGGTTGCGTTAAAACGGATATTTAGAGCTAATGGAGCACATTTAGATAATGCTGATGATAGAAAAGCAGTTATGGAAGGTCAGGCAGTTTTAAGTAGATCTTATAGGGATATGCAAGATCTATTAGACCAGCTTAATTACACTCCTATTAATAAGCATAGACCTGAATTATGGAAACAGGGATCAACAAAAGAAGAAAGAAGAGCTACTTATGAAATACTCTCAGTATTTGGACATGGAGATCCTGTGAATTACCCTGAAGCTAAGGCTCTTGAAAGGATTTCGGAAATAATAAAAATAACTAGATCAATTGAGAGATTAACTGGTATTAATCCCTGGATGGTAGAGTCATTTTTTGGAGATAATACTGGTGTTAAAAATTTCATAGCTGATAACTATCAAGCAATTGCAAAAAAGGCTGAGTTAGAACTTGGTGCTTTAATAGAAGGATTAGATATTGATTTAACTAGTGTAGGACCTGAAGATGTAATGTATTATGCTGTTTTCGGTAATAGATCAGCTGAACAATCAATAAACCACGCTATTACTCGTGAAATTATAGGCGATAAAGTCGACGAATTTGAAAGAGAAACAGTTAGAGAATACTTATCTCCTGACTACCATGTTGAAACATTACCTTGTATCGATCTTGGGGTACAGTACCTGAGTCAAATGTACGGATTTAATGTTATAAGCAACAACTATAATAGTGAAAACGGCATTGTTGTCATTGAGTTGGAGCAAGATGGAAAGGCTTACTCTATTAATTTACAATTAAACTCTAAATATGCTCCTGCAGCTTATGTTACTACGCCATATACGAGTGATAAATTCGAAAAATCAGTATTAATTACACTTTTCGGAACTGGTGAAACAGGAACAATGTATTTAAGCAGTAGTATTTTCCATGAATTAGGTCATGCATTCCATGTACTTTCTAATAAATCTCAATTTAGAGTTACTGATAGATTCAGTAATCAAATGGGAGAAATACACGCATTTTTCAGTGAACTCCTTATTCCTATATTAATTAATCCAACAGATATAAGGCAAAGAGATGAGACATTTGTTAGAGCATGGGAGTATCATGTATACAGAACAGCCTTTCTATTTAGTAATTTAAGGTTTTTCGACCTACTTGACAATGCAACTACAGCTTCAGAACTATTTGATCTACCTGAAGAAGTTCTTTTAGAATATAAGAATATTCCAGCTGAGGTTTTAAATAGGTTAAAAGAAAATGGTTATGTTTTCCCTTCTCATTCTGCTGATTCTTATAGATCATCAGTAGCACATACACAGTTCTTTGCTTATGGGCCAAACTATATTGCTTATGCTGGAGCTATGATCTTAGTTCGTTAAGCATTAAATAAGATTTTAAAAGAAAACGACCCTTCAAAAAAGGAAGAACTTATAGCTGCTATGCAGAATTTTATACAGGAAGTTACCCTAGGACCAATTACAACTGAACAATCTCGAATATATAGATACTTAGCTGCCTAAAATCGAGAGCAAGTTGTGTTCATATAATATGAACGAACTTCTTCGTAACACTTGATTTTATGGTATAATTGAAAGGTAAAAAACAAGTAAATGTACGAAAACATTCGGAAAATTCAAGACATAAAAGTTGGAGAAAAAACAGTTATTGTCAGGGTAAATTTCGATGTTCCTATGGAGAATGGAGAAATTAAGGATAACACCCGAATCCAATCTTCTATAAAGACAATTGATTATCTTTTAGAAAAGAACTGTAAAGTTGTTCTGCTTTCACACGCTGGAAGGCCAAATGGAGAGTCTGTAGATGAACTTTCTCTAATGACTGCTAGGTTTGAACTAGGAAAGCTTTTAAATAAGCCTATTAAGTTCGCTCATGTTAGCGCTTGTGAAAACTCAATAAAATTCATGGAAAAAGGTGAAGTTCTTTTATTAGAAAACCTTCGATTTTCTCCATTTGAAGAGAGTTCTAAAGAAACTGAAAGAGTAGAATTCATTAAACCTTTGGCCGAGCTTTGCGATATTTATGTAAATGATGCTTTCGGAGTATATAGAGAACATGCTTCTGTATATGACCTGCCTAAATTAATGCCAAGTTTCGCAGGTTTCGCAATGCAAAAAGAGATTGAAGCTTTAAACAAAATTGGAGAAGAACCTGAGAGTCCTTATGTAGCTGTGATTGGAGGTGTTAAAGTCGATACAAAAGTGCTTCTTCTTGAAGCTCTTATTACAAAAGTAGATTCAATGATTATTGGAGGGGCAATGGCATATACATTCCTTAAAGCAATGGGAGTTGAGGTTGGAAAGTCTTTAGTAGATGAAAAATCAATAAAAAAAGCCGAGAAAATTCTAAAAAAAGCTGAGAAGGCAAAAGTAGAGATTTTATTACCTATTGACCATATTGCAGGAGAGAAGTTTGAAGCTAGAACAAAAACAACTGAAGTTAAAACACAACAAATCCCAAAGTCATTAATGGGTTTAGATATAGGTCCTAAAACTACTGCACAATTTCGAGAAGTTATCGAATCTGCAAAGACTGTTTTGTGGAATGGTCCTATGGGAGTTTTTGAATGGGAAAAGTTTAATAAAGGAACTGAGGCAATAGGTGAATATATAGCCCTTTCAACTCCTAAGGATGCTTTTAAAGTAGCTGGAGGAGCAGACACAACTTACGCGATGCAACTTCTAAGAATTAAACCAAAGAGGTTTAATCACGTCTCAATTGGGGGAGGAATGATGCTTAAATATCTTGGAGGTGACAAATTCAGTGTTCTTGATTTATTATGTGAGGAGCAAAAATTGAAATAATTTTTAGAAGACTCAACGCCCTTAGGTTTGGTCAATTATAATGGAAAAGAAGGACGACCCGTCGCCCAATATTTATATTAAGAAAATTAGTTTATTGAAAGCAATATTACTTCTATTTGCTTTTATAACTGGTATTTCAATTCTAGTAAATCTCGAAGACCCTAAAGATGTTAGAGCTAGTGTAAGAACTCTAAGGACAAATGATCTAGTTCAAGTCGAAGCTGAGGCAAATGTCTTAGGATTTATTAAAGAAGATTTAGATCAAACTGAATTCGAAAAAGTACAAATTCTTCAAAATCAGAAAAGGCAGCTTTGGGTTCAAACATCCCCTAAAGCTTATGAATCAATAATTATTGAACAATGTGCAGCAGTAGGTTGCGATGCAAGTCAGGTTATTAGAATTATGTATTGCGAGAGTAGTGGTAATCCATATGCTGCTAATAATATCTACTTTGGATTATTCCAACACCATGTAAATTATTGGCCAATTAGAGCTTCAAGATATGGCATTCCAGAATCTTCAATCTACGATCCTTACGCTCAAGTTCATGTTACAGCAAGAATGTTTGCTGAAGGACTTTCATACCTCTGGGAATGTAAGTAAATTAGTATATAAGTCTTAGGTAACAAGGTACTTATGTACTTTTTTGTGTGTTAAACTTTTAAAAGTTATTAATAACCCATGTTTAAATTATTCACAGATGGTGGTGCTAGAGGAAATCCAGGATCTTCTGCTACAGGTATATTTCTTTTTGATGAAAACGATAATTTAATTGATTTTTCTGGAAGTTTTCTAGGTAATAAAACAAACAATTCAGCTGAATATTCAGCTCTTCTAGAAGGATTAGAAATTGCATTAAGTAATGATGCATTAGAAGTAATCTGTCATTTAGATAGTGAGTTAGTAGTTAAGCAGATGAATGGTGAGTACCAAGTAAAACACGAGGATATGAAGGAACTTTATGAAAAGGTTAATAAGCTTTCAAAGGCGTTTAAAAGTCTCAGTTTTAAACATATTCCAAGATCTGAAAATAAGTTTGCAGATCAAATGGTAAATATTATTTTAGATTCTATAAAGAATTAAGTACTGTTATGAAAACAAGGGAAGAATCACAGAAATTATTAGCGGAATACATTAAAAATGAATCACTTCGAAAACATTGTGAAATGGTAGCTAAGGCTATGGAAGCTTATGCTAAAGAACTTGGAAAATCAGATGAAGAAATTGAATTATGGTGGACAGCTGGACTATTACACGATTTAGATTGGGAAAAATACCCGGATGAACACCCTAATAAAGCAATAAACGAAATTCTTCCCGAATTAGGTTATGAAAAGACAATTTTAGATGCAATAGCAGCTCATGCCCCTGGAAGAACTAGTAAGAAAGCTGAAACAGATATTGAGAAATATCTTTTTGCTTGTGATGAAATTTCTGGATTTATGAATGCAGCTAGCTTAGTTAGACCTGAAGGATTTAGTGGGATGAAGGTTAAATCTATAACTAAAAAGTTAAAAGACTCTCACTTCGCTGCAGCAGTTAGTAGAGATGACATAAGAGAAGGAGCTGAAATGATCGGTAAGGATTTGAATGAACATATAGAATTCTTAATTAAAGTTTTTTCTATTTAAAATGACCTTGTACTCTATGCTGTAATCTGATATTGCAACAACATCACCAGATAGCCCTGAATTAGGAGCTGGAATAGAAGCAGACAACTAATCTGTGGATACTCAATTCCTAGGCAACCCTTTATACGAATCTGCAGCAGGAATCAATATCAAAGGAGTAAAGCGCACAGTTCTTGTTGAGAATCCTGGATATATATTTAGGAATTCATTAATTCCTGAACAATTCAGAGGCTATATTACAAGACACCCTTCTGCATTCTCAGTTAAAGCTACTAGTAGTCACGAAAGTGGACTGTTTCATATTGACCTTAGCAAAGCAATTGGCGGTTTAAACTCAGAGGAACCTATTACTGTACCTTTAGAATTAGAAGCTGGGAAAACTATACTTGTAGCAGTAGAAAATTCCACTGACAGATTTATAATTACAAATACCCAACTTTCAGAACTTTTAGAAGGTTAATTCTTCAATAATCCATATAAACTTTAAAATTTCAGTTTTTTCACCTATACATTGTTTTATTTTTGTTACCAATTTCAGTCGACATTTTATGTGTTTATTAGTATAATATATATATCAATATATTAATCATATATAGGCATGAGTCAACAAATCGAAGAAGGTTCTGAGAATATATTTCCTATGCCTGAAAGAGAGCACTACGTCTATTCGATTGAAAACCAGATCAAAGCAGAACAAGAACGAATAGTTGATATGTGGGATAGACGAAATGAGTTGATCCACCATGCAAACCTTAGATTCCCTTTTCCAATTTTAATCGCTAATGAAGTAGATATGATTGCCTTAGAGGTAATGGAGGAGTATGGTGAAGTATTAAATAATCCAAATGCTTCAATTGAATTATTAAGAAGAATTGAAAAAGATTTTATTTCGTCAATTGCTCCAGACATTAGAAGTATAGAAGATATAACTGATGTTAATAATGCTTCAGAAATACCTTAACTTCAAAAAACTGAAAGATTCAAACCAAGATTAGAGAAATTAATAAGAAAATCTGAGGAAGCTTTCCATGCTATAGAAAGTCTAAAAGGTGTTTCAGTAGAAGAAGTTTTCAATAATACTCAATCTACTGACTATACTTTAACTCCTGAGGAAATGTATCAACAGTTCTCTCAGTTCTTAAAATCCATTAATGTAAGTGGTGATCCAGCAGCTATAGTTACAGGATTAGCCATGATGATTGAGGACATGAAAACTCTTACTGAAACAGTTGTTGATCGTGGAAATGATCTTTGTATGAATATTTTTGTGACATTAGGAAACATGCCAGGTTTTATGTCTTATATGTTTGAGATGATAGAACCTGAAGATTCTAGGGGTAATCAAGAAGAGGAACAATAAATCAGTATCTCTCTATCGGCCCTGATTTCTTAACTGGCCTTTTATTATTAATATTCTGTTGCTTCGGTAATGAAGTTGGAGACCCTGGAGCCATCCTATTCTTAAAAGCAAAGTATATAAATATCATTGGTATTGGCAGAGAGAAAGTTAAGACAGCCCACACAATCGCATTAGGATCGAAACTCCTCTGAGCATCCTTATAGACAATCAATGCAAAGATTATTGGTATCGACCAAACAAAACAAATAAAAGAACAGAAAATGAATCCAAATGTATCTTCCATTCTCTATTTTACAACGATTATTCGAAAAAGTTACTAGTAATACTTCTAATTTTCTTAACTATTCGATTTCTCGAAATTCTTTTATCAACGTTTTTTCTATTACCCTCACGTAATCTTCTCTGAAGTTGATCAACAGCATTATCTATAACTTTACGAAGATCTCTGTCTTTTGCTTTAACAGTTATACTTACAGGGACAAAAACTTCAGCTGTTATTTCATAAAGATCTCCAGATTTCTCGACCCCAATTCTTAGCTCATGATCAGTTTCTTCCCTTTTTCTTAGTAACTTTTGTATTTTTTGAAATCGCTTTGTTGCGTATTCTTCTAGAGTCTGATAAGTTGGTTTGGTAAGTGAAGGTGCAGAAATAGTCAATCGCATAAAAAAAATTTAAGAAGTAGATTATTTTGAAGCATTACCTTATTATATCAAATTTAAACTTTCATTTTTATGGCAGATACCGATGTAAACTCTGATAAGACAGTAGAGTATTTTGAACAAAAAAGAATTCTAAAAAATTTAAGAAAGGATATTAAAGATTTAAAAATTTCACATCCAAGATGGGAAGAACTTCAACAAATTAATAAAAAAGCTAAAGAAATAAGAGATGAGATAAAGGAAGAACCTGATATTAGAGAATTAGAAGAAAAAGCTAAGGGAGTAAAAGAAAGAGTAGAACTTATGAAAGAAATGATAAGAATTGAATTAATAGAAAATGCAGAAGTAGAGGTAAAAAAAGATGGAAAAGTACTTAAGCTTGTTTATGTTTTGAAAGAAATAAGGGAAGATGATAGATAATATTTATTATATCTGGCTATGAAAAAGCTATTAACTTATTTAGTAATTCTAATTTTAGTTTTTATAATAGGTGCGGGATCAAGTGCCTTTTTCTTTATTAGTAGAGAAAATGAACAAAAAGAGGAATTAAAATTAGAAATAGATGAGTTAAAAGAAGAGATTGAAGAACTTGAAGATAAAATAGGCGAACATGAAGAAGAAAGCCAGGATGAAGATTCAGATAATGATACTTCTTCTAATAATTCAAATTGTTTAAAGGAGTATTCTAATGAACAATTTCCGAACTTTAGTTTTGAATATGATTCTTGTGATATTACTCTTTTAGAGTCGGATGAACGTGTAAGTGTTGATGATTCTATTAGAGGCAGTTTTGAAATATATGTAAACTCTAAAAACAATGAATTTGGGGTTATTTCTCTAACAGAGCAGTATATAAGCTCATTAGAAGGTTGGTGTATTGAAGATAACAATGGAAATCAAGCGATAGAAGTATCAAATGATATTTATAGAACATTACTTCCTTCAGGAAACAGCTACTACGGTACTAAATGGGATGATGTAATATACATGGGAGCGACAGCTTGTTATAAAGCAAACTATTACTCTTTTACAACAGAAGCAGATTTTAACTGGTCTTCCGGACAACCTTGTAGTTTAATACATGGGAATCAATGTCCTTATAAAAAAACTGCAGTAGCTATAACAACTGATTCAGATTCTTAAGAGTTTATTAATTCTCTTGACGATATTGTAATCTCTATGGAGTTATAAAATCGAATCAAGCAAACGAAAGAAATAAGGCAGGATGATAAGTAATACTTATTAGAAAAATTTATGAAAAACTTTGTTATTATAATTCTTGTTATTCTATTAGCATTAGTAGTAGGTGTTGCTTCTACTACACTATTTTTTAGCTCTCAAGAAAATCAAACAATAGCCGATCTTGAAGAGAGGATTCTAGAATTAGAGAGCGAAGACAACGAACAACCTAAAGGTCAAACACAAAATAGTAATAATGAAACGGTAAATAATAATAAAGAAAATTGTCTAGTTGAATATATAAGTCAGGAAATAGAACCCGTAAGCTTCACCTACGATTCGTGCTTCTGGGATATGGAAGAGGTGGATAATACCACAGAAAATATAAGCTCAGGATCTCACTTTATTGTTAATTTGAATAATTCCTCTTCAACTCTTCAAATTTCAATGGAACTAAATGGATTACAGAATGGAAACTTCACTTACGGGTGTCTTTCAAATCCAATTGTTGAATTTGAAGATTTTTATCGAATAGGATATATGAAAGAAACAAATGACTCTTATTTCAATGCTCATACCCCTTGGAGACTAGATGAAGAAAATCTAAAGTTTTTCTATACACCAAAAATAGATAGTAGATCAGATGCTTTAGAAAAATTTCCTGCCTATCTGGAAGAAGACGATGAGTACTGTTTATCTTTTAGTCATATGTTTAATAGACAAAACCCAAATGTTGACTATGAAACAGAAAATTTAGTACCTCCTCCTGGTAACTTCGTCTATATTGGATTACTATCTTCAGATGGTGAATTAAGCGAAGAGCAAATCAGCAAAGCTGATGAGGTGGTTTCTACTTTAGAGATGTGATTTTGTCACTTTTCATAAATAGTTAAGTCATATATATAAAACACGTAATGGTCTGGATCATTAGCCACTTCTAAAAAGAAGTGGCTTTTTTGTGACTTTTTTTATATTTTAGAGTCTTATTATTAAACATAAATTGTCTTTTTTATGAGTTGCATAGTAAATTTATATAGTGATTTTTATATATGGAAAATAGAGATCTTTTCAAAAATTCATACGAAGAATATGTTTCAGAAATATATCGCTTCTGTATGTTTAAACTTAACAGAGTAGAGGATGCTGAAGATGTAACATCAGAAAGCTTTATTAAGTTATTCGATCAAAATATTAGTGAGATAAACAACGTTAGAGCTTGGCTATATAAAGTAGCAAGAACAACAATTTACGACAATTTTGTAAGACCTACTTCAAGAAACACAGTAGAATTTTTGGAAGGTACAGACGAAGAAACTATTATGAATTCACTTAAATCACTAGAAAAAGAAGCAATTGAAGAAGAGAAAATCGAAATTATTAAATCTGAAATTAAAGGCCTTGATGATGTTACAGCTGACATTATTACTATGAAAAATTTGGGGTGATATGAAGTTCTCTGAAATTGCTGAAGCAACAGATTTAAAAGAAAGTGCTGTGAAAATGCGATTTTATAGAGGAATTAGTGAACTTCAAACAAGAGTAAATTCAAACAACAAAAAATTAAGAGTTATAACAATACTAGCTTTAGTTGCTGGAATATTTGCATTATCAACAACACCAGCTTATGCTATGAGCGCTTCAACTGGAGCGGCTATATCAGCAACAGTTGGATCTACATTAGGTTTTACTTTCTCAACTATGATAAGTTCGGGAATTTCTAGTAGTGCTGCCGGAGCCTCTGCAGTTGCAGGAGGATTATTCGCTACAACAACAGCGAAAGTAATCGCAGGAAGTGCAGTTTTATTAGCAACAGCTGGTATAGGATTAGGAGCTATGTCTATTTCTAATAATGATATTGAACCTGAAGATGATGAAGATATGGAATTAAGAAAGTTTAGTAGTAAAGAGTACACAGTATCTTTTGAGTATCCAGAAGAATTAGGAATTATTTCTTCAGAAATTGATAATGATACAGAGAATGAAGTTTTAAGTTTTCTAAATCTGAATTAGCAATCTTCTATCCTTTTTTTTTGAGGGAGGAAATAGTGCTGATATTTTAGATGAGGTAACAACTTCTAAGGAGGGAAAAGAGTTTAATGTTTATGCATTGTCTCAAGGTGTTAATGAAGATATGTTTGGATTAATGGTTCAATATAGTGGATCAAGCACAAGAGAAACTTTCACTTTTATGATTCAAGAATTAGAATCAATGGAAGAAGTTAATGAGAATTTACAGACTATTCAACTGGTTTTAGATACTTTAGAGTTTGATCTTATAAATAGTGAAGCATATGACGTTTTCTTTCCTAAAATGCCAGAATTCACGGAAGATTTTACATTTGTGAAGCCTGTTCAAAGATCTACAGATCGAGAGGACGTAGCCACATTCTTAGTTGAGGAACTATTTAAAGGCCCAACTGAAGAAGAAGCTAGTGAAGGTTTAAGTGATATATATACCTTAGAACTTACTGGAGCTTCAAATTGTAGTGGTGAAGATTTTGAATTAAGTATTCAGAATCAAGTTGCATTATTTAAATTCTGCAGATCAACAACAGGGGAAAATGACTTAAGAAATCCTGATTTTATAGTTTCACTAAATGAAACATTGAAACAATTCGATACAGTTGATAGCGTCATTGTTTTAAATAAAGATGGAGGATGTTGGAATGATTTAAGTGGGATAGGTGCTTCATGTTCAGTAGACTCAACAGAAGAAACGGAGCTTTTAAGACAGATTTCTGGGAATAGTCAAATACAGTTTACATCGAGACTGACCTTCAACTCTTTGGATATAAGTGGTTGCGAGTCAAATAATTCTTATTTTTTATTAAATCGAGCTTCGCTTTTAAATCAACCTGAAAGTATAAGTAGATTAAACAATATAATTAATGATGGTGATTGGGAAGAGTGTAATTACGATAGTGGCGCTGCTTCAGGTAGAACCTGGTACACAAATGGAACTGACTTCATTTATGTAAGTTTCTATGGAGGATTGGCTACTGATCAATATTTTGATGTTGAAATATACGAGGCATTATAAGCTATAATTACGTATGCAAAGGAAATTAACAGCATACGAAATTAACCATTTAAATAAATTCGGAGTAGATCCTTACTCACTGGATTTAAATGAAATCAAAGAAAAGCCGGTTGAATACATAACCGGCTTTTCTGAATTTTATGGAAGAACTTTTATTGTTAACAACTATACTTTAATCCCAAGAATTGAAACTGAGAGAATTATTGATATTGCTCTAGAGTTTATTAAATCAAATGGAACAGAAAAAGTGAATTTTCTTGATCTAGGAACAGGCTCTGGAGTAATAGGAATTACTCTCGCCAAAGAATTAGAAAAAAGAAACATTAAATATTCAGGTACTCTGTCTGATTTCTCTGAAAAAGCTCTTTCTATAGCTGAAGAAAACATTAAAACCCATAAAGTATTGCTTAAAACAGCTCAATCAGATCTTTTCAAAAACATACAACATGAAAGCTACGACATAATCCTTTCTAATCTTCCTTATGTTCCTTCAAGTCGTATTCCTACACTTAATTCTTCAGTAAAAGATTATGAACCTTTAATCGCATTAGATGGAGGAGAGGATGGTTTAAGTGTAATAAGAAAATTTATTAATCAGATGCCAAGTTTTCTAGATAAAAACGGAGTAGCTATTTTAGAAGTTGACGACACTCATGATTCAAAATTAGCATCTGAGTTCTCATTCGGTTTTGATATTGAAGTGTTCAAAGATATAAATAATAAGAATAGATTCTGGATTGTTAGAAGAAATATAGTTAACCTATAAATTTTTAAGAAAAAATTCTCTTAATTCCTTCATTGAATCATTGTCTAAAAAACTCACAGCTATTACGTCTTTAGAGTATTTCATAAATTTTTTAATTTCTTCTTTAACCCTGTCTTCTGTAGTTACATCTCTTTTTGAAAGTATAATTAATTCAGGTTTATTAAAAAGTTCTAAATCAATATTTTTAAGTTCGCTTCTCATCTTTTTATACGTATCATACATATCTTCGTTTTCAAAACTAACAAAATGAGCTACAAAGTTTGTTCTTTTTGTGTGTTTAACGAATTTAGTTCCTAATCCTTTCCCTTCATAAGTTCCCTCAATAAGTCCAGGAAGATCTAAAAGTGTAAAATCTTCAAGTCTTCCTTTTTGAGGATCTATCGTTGTAAAAGCATATGGAGCAACTTTTGCTTCAGCATTAGTTAATTCGTTTAATATTGTTGATTTTCCTGCATTAGGAAATCCTATAAAAATCGCATCGCTTTCTAATTGTAATTCAAGTGTTAAATTAAATTCTTCAGGCTCATCTCCATAAGTAAATTTATTCCAATTTCCATATTCACGACTACCTCTAAAACTATAATTTCCTCTTCCTCCACGGCAACCAGTTAATATAAGTTTCTTTTCCTGATCTTTTGTAATTTCAGCAATAACTTCATTGAATTCGTTATAAACAACAGTAGCTAGTGGAACTTCAATTTCTAAATCCTTTCCATCAGCTCCTGTAAGTTGGTTTTTACCTCCATTAACACCATTATCAGCTTTATATAAGTTATCGTATCTTAAATGTCTAAAATCATATCTGCTTCGTGATCCAACAAAATATAAATCGCCACCTTTTCCTCCATCTCCACCATCAGACTTTCTGAAAGGCCCCATAGATACTATTCCATCTCCTCCTTTTCCTGCTTTAGCTCTAATTTTTATTTTATCTTTAAACATTAGTTAACAATAAAAAGAAAACTTTTAAGATAATCTAGTTCAGGATGAAAAGGATTCAAAGTATGATCCTCAGTTAGCCTATGTTTTTGAATTAAACTTATTGTCTTTCCTGATTCTTTTGAAGCTTTTTTAACTTGGTCCAAGAATGAATCTTCATCGACATGATAAGAACATGAGCAAGTTAAAAGAATAGAGCCTTTCTTCATTCTCTTCATTGTCTCTAAATTCAATCGTTTATATCCTCTACAAGCTGCTCCAAAATCAGACTTTTTCTTTGCAAAAGCTGGAGGATCTAAGATAACAATATCGTAGTCAAGCTCTTTTGATTCCTCTAGGAATTTAAAAACATCTTTTGCAATAAATTCATGTTTTTCTGAATCTAACTCATTTAGTTCAAAATTCTTTGAAGCTTGGTCAATAACTTCATCAGAAATATCAACAGAAGTTACTCCAACAGCTCCATTTTTAGCTGAATAAACTGAAAAACCACCTGTATAACTGAAACAATTCAATACTTTCTTACCTCGTGAAAGTTTTGCTATATATTCTCGCATGTTTCTCTGATCTAAATAGAATCCTGTCTTATGACCTTTTTTAACATCAACATCAAAAAGATGGTTATTCTCTTTTATTTGTGTGTTTAATTTAATAGTTTTTTCTTTAGACCATAAAACATCTTCACTATCTTTTAATCCTTCAGGGCTTCTGGCACTCATTACAGATTTCTCATAAATTATTCTAATTTCTGACCCTAAATCATCAATTAAAATATCTACAATAAACTTCTTTAGTTTTTCAATTCCAATTGTACTGATTTGTAAAACAAGAATATCGTTATATCTATCTATTAATAGTCCTGGAATTCTATCTCCTTCACCATTTACTAATCTATAAGCATTAGTATTATTTACATCAAAAAGCATTTTACGATTAGTAATAGCCTGTCTTAAGTTTAACTCTAACGAAGATAGTGGATCTTCCTCAGTAAAATTTAACATTCGACCTGAAATACTGGTTTTAGAATTGAAGTAAGCATGTCCTAAAACCTTGTTATATGAACTTCTTACTTGAAGAACATCTCCATCGCTAAATCTTTCAGGATATTTCTTTACAGCTCCTGAAAATATCCAATGATGTCCACGTAAAATAGGTTTTTCCTTATCTTTCTTTAAATATACTACTGGATAACTCATCTTTAAAATCAAAATAAATACATATGATTATACCCTATTTATTCTGATGAGGTTGATTCTGTCGCTAATTTGCGAGAACTTGGTATCTTTGAAGATAATTTAGAAGCTTTATAGAAGCATTACTAGTAACAAAAGTATAAACTTCTACTAAATTTTCGTTAATAGTACTTATTCTTTCTTTAACTAAATCTGTTCTCTTCACACGAACTTCATTTCTTAAGTCAGAAGGCATATGCTTTATTATATTTATCCAATATTGTCTTACAATATTTTCTCTACATGCTGTAAGATTAAAGTTCTCAATATCTTTTTTTGCAACAAATATTTTCCTTCCCATGCAAAAAGAGAGTGTTTCTCATGTTATCATAAATATGATTTTAATGTCGGTCCGATGTTAAACACCGGACCAAACGCTACACCGTAAGCTTATTCCCACAATCAGCTTACTAGTTAATTTATAGCATTAGGAAAATATTTGTTGCATTGTATTGTAATACAAAAAAACTATTTAACTTTAAAGTCGTTATCAATCTTGCCATCTTTAAGCTTAACAATCCTTTTACACTTATATGCAAGATCCTCATCGTGTGTTACTAATATTAAAGTTACCTTTAGTCTTTTATTTAAATCGAATATAAGATCAAGAATCTGATTTGCAGTCTTACTATCTAGGGATCCGGTAGGTTCATCACCAATAATTACTCTAGGATCATTCATTAAGCTTCTAGCTATAGCAACTCTTTGTTGTTGACCACCTGAAAGAAGTCTTGGAGGTTTCTGAGCCTGATCAAGTATTTCAAGAAGCTCTAATAATTCTAATGTCTTTTGATGTTTATTTTTTATTTTTATTTTGTCTCTTGAATATGCAACAGGCATTGTTACATTTTCTATAACACTTAGTTTAGGAAGAAGATTAAATTGTTGAAAGATAAAACCAAAAGTTAATGCCCTGAATTTAGCCAATTCATCACCTTTGTATTCTTCAACATCTTTGCCTTCTATATAATATTTGCCAGATGTATATCTATCTAGTAAGCCAACAATATTAAGTAGGGTAGACTTTCCAGATCCAGATTTACCTAAAATTGCTTAAACTGTACCCATTTGTCTAGACAAATGGGTACAGTTTAGTAGAGTAGTTTATTGAAAAATTATCCTGAGGTTCTAAATTTGATAGTTTCCAAATAATAGTAGTTGTTCCATCTATGTTTTCTGTTATTAACTCAGTAGGAGTCTCTGAGTCTTGAAATGATAATCCATTCGGCAGAACATCTGTAATTACTAAATTTTGATAACCATAATATTCTGAAGCTTTAAGGTTTATCTTATAGTTAATTAAATCACCTGGATTTACAACATTCTTATCCCTAGATTTATTAGCTTGAATGTACTTAGATCTAAATGTATCTGTATTAGTAAGATCAATTAACTCTGAATCACTTTCTCTAGTTCTGTAATATGCTTCAACTTGACTTTCTATATTTATCTCTTCATTTTCTTTAACGACCACTCCTGTATCTTTTTTGTAGGGCACCTTAATGTTGTATTCAATATTAATAGGATTCTCATAATTCTCTTTTTTTAATGAATCTATTATCCATTCTAAAAGTGTTTGGCCATCCGCTTGTTCCTCTGCTCTAAACTCATAGTCATAACCTTCCTCATCAATATCATTAATTAACTACTCACTTTCCCACTCGTACTTAATTCCATCTTCAAGTGTTTCTGTAATAGTTACCCCCTCTCCTTCAATAGTTCCTTTTTCTGGATTATTTTTAATTTCAATTTCTCTTGTTAATTCTTCGCCAACTAAAGCTTCTTTTATATAATCATCTGTATTAGTTGAAACTTCAGCTCCCCTAATAACAGTTCTAAATGTTTTTTCTTCCACCATTTGTCCTACAAAAATTGGTGAGTATGATGCATTAGCTGAAGCTATAAAGATTACATGATCATTAATATAGTATGTCGGTTCACCTTCAAAATTCAGAGCAAAATGAATTTTTACAGATTCGTTTGGTAGAAGATCAGTAATATTTTCCCATTTAACTTCATTAGAATTACTTTGAGTTGGATTAAAAATATTTGCTTCACTATTATTAATAATTGGTAAAGAGCTATTAAAAGTCACTTCTTCAGGAAGATCTAAGTTAAATCCAACGTGATATATCCTTACACTACTTGTATTAGTTAACGTGAGTTCAACATTACCGCTATTTCCTAATAAAGGATTTTTTGTTACATTCGTTGTGAGTTCAATATCAACTGATTCTATTAATGTATCCGCTGATATCTTAGATAAAGCGATAGGAAGAAAAGAATTAAAGAAAATGGCGACAGCCATAAAAGTCGAGAAGATCTTGAATTTATTCATTTAGATAAGAGTTTTAGATATTCTGATTAGAGAATAACATTATATATTCTCTTTTGTCTTTGTGTTGCAATACAAAATTTTAAACTTATTGCTATTTACTTAAAACAGTCCATAAAAATACGAGGTCAAGCTTCTGGTAAGAAGCTAATTCTTGATAAAAAAATAGTACGTTGGAACTTTAGAAAGCCTTGGTCAGAAACGGTAATGGATGTAAACACGCCAGATCGTATTGTCTGGCTGAGAGGAAGAGAACTACTTCGCTAAAGCTTCGTAGTTTAAAATTCTTTTTTTCATAAATGCTATGCCTGAACCAGTTTTAAAATATTGCTCGAGTTTCCTAGCATGTTCTTTTGTAGCAACAGCGATGTATGAGTGAATATCAACTGGTAAGTAAGCTGACGTGTACTTAGACTTGCCCGCTTTGTGTTCATTAATCCTTATGTTTAAATTACGTGTCATTCCAACATAAGATCATGCAAGTTTCTTTTTTGATACAAGTATATAGACAAAATACATTTTACTTACAAAGGTGATTTTTAGTTATAGAGTTTTACGTAGCTTTAGCGAAGTAGAACGGGGAGCATGGAACGTCGCTCGAACTTTTCTCATACAAAATTCTTTGATTAAAATACACATACCCCAAATATCTTTAGACATAAACCATCAAATTGCTAAAATAACCATTATTAATTCAGCTTATAACAGGCATTAATTTGTATTTAATAACATTAGTGATATTATAAATTAGATTATGAAAAATTATTTACCTGAATTTAAAGATTATTTAGATGAAAAATTGCTTAGCGACAAAAGGATAGAGCCTGGGCTAATGTTTGGTTGCCCGGGTTATTATGTCTCAGGCAAGTTAGCTATCTGTCACTATAATGATAATTTATTTATTAAGTTAGACCCAAAGAAAGCTGAGGATCTTATTACAGCAGATAAAAATGCTCATGCTGAAGGGCCATTTGGTAACAGACGGATGGGCAAAAGCTGGGTTTTTTTACACCTAGATTCTTTAGCTGACCTTGAGCGACGAATGCCCCTTATCCATGAAGCTGTTGATTTTGTTGATAGGACTGTGAAGACAACAAAAAAATGACATTTTATTTATTATATTGGCAAGTCCCCGACAATTAAGATAATTTGTCCTTTTCTAAACTCGACTGGTGACATCTTCAGTTTAGTATGGATCTGCTCATTGTTGTTATAGTAGATTTGAGTGTATATTGACTCTACTAGCTCTCTAAGTTGCTCAAATCTGTGACATTACTAAGCTCGAGTTTGAAATGTGAATAGAAACTCTTCTGAGAGCTTTATGCGAAATAAAAAGATGAAAGGCGTTAGCCATTCATCTTTTTACTATCTTGGATATTTCTTTTCCTTGATTGTCTTCTGAAATTGTAAACCCCTGCGATTGCTTGAAAGGATTCATTACACAGCCGTGAGGATCCTCTGAATTCATCCGAAAGTATTTTGAATTGTTTCATCTGTGCAAAGACATGTTCCCCTCTACATCTTTGTGATGATAGTACTTTGTTTTGCTGTATCTCATACTCTGAAAGCTCTTGCTTTGGTAATGATTTGTATGGTAAAAAACATTTGTTACTAATTTCTTTGTCAACTCTAATGAATCCTAAGTCTAATAGCAAATTCCATAACCTTGATAAATCATCTTTAATCTGATCAAACCTGAATTTATCATGTCTTGCACCTTGGAATGTTTCTGATGAATATACTATCTCCTTGGTATTCCGAGTAACACAAACAATATTTTTAACTGTACAGAAATTCTTTTTACCGGAGAAAAGATCTTTAGAATTAGAATCAGTAAGTACAGGTCTTTCAGTTGCATATAGTATTACATCTAATTCAGGCACGTATTCCTTTAACTTTTCAATAGAATCAATCTTCTTTCTAGCTTTATCAATATATTGTTTAGTGCATCTAGAGAAGGGAAGTTGGAGCAAATCAATCCACCTACTTATCTGAGCTTATTCTACCCTGAAAATGAAGACTTTAAACCAATAAAAGTAGATGATCCTAGCTTTAGGGTTGTAGGGAAAGTAATTAGAAAAATAACCGTAGAAAACTATTAAATATTAAGTATTTTACATATTGTAGAAAATCAACAGATGAAGACAATAGACAAGTACAGTCTATACAAGCTCAAATCACTGAGCTTGAGGAATATGCAAAGAAAGAAGGTATTGAAATAGTAAAGGTTTACGAAAAATCAAAAACAGCAAAAATGCCCGGAAGGGAAATATTTAATCAAATGCTTATAGATCTTGAGCAAGGAAAAGCAGAAGGAATAGTTGCTTGGCATCCAGATAGGCTCGCAAGAAACTCAGTAGATGGTGGAAAGGTTATTTACATGATGGATCAAGGTCTTATAAAAGATCTGAAATTCCCTACATATTGGGTTGATAACAGTCCACAAGGTAAATTCACGCTTTCTCTTGCATTTGGACAATCTAAATACTATATAGATAATCTAAGTCAAAACGTTCGTAGAGGTCAACGAGAAAAACTTAGAAAAGGAGTATGGCCGACTGTCGCACCTATCGGCTACACAAATGATAAAGCTGATAAGACAATACTCCCCGATAGCTTACTATTCCCAGTAATACAGAAAATGTTCCATGAATTTGCACAGGGACAATATTCACTTAAAGATCTAGCTCAGTTATCATATAATTGTGGATTGAAAGGAAAGACTGGTAAACCATTATCAAAAAGCTCAGTTCAGAGAATCCTTACAAATCCTTTCTATATGGGAATTATGTTATATAGTGGCAAAAGATATAAAGGAGTTCACAAAAAAATGATAAACACTGGAACATTCTTACAAGTTCAAAAGGTACTTAAACAAAGAGGTAAGCCTGAACACTTCAAAAAAGAAAAGAAATACTTCCTATTCACTGGGATGATGACCTGTTGTGAGTGCGGTTGTTCAATAACGGCAGAACTACAAAAAGGTTTTACCTATTACAGATGCGCAAAGAAAAGAGGTGAATGTTCTCAAAAGAAGTATATGCGAAGCGATAAACTTGAAGAGCAAATAGCAGAGGTACTAAATCAAATTGCCATAGATGATGAGATATTTTCACTTATGCTTGATGCATTAAAACTTGGACAGAAAGAAGATCACGATACACATCTTTCTAGTATAGAATTCTGGCAGTCTGAACAAAGAAAGATTGCAAAAAAGAGAAAGAGTCTACTTGAAAAATTTGTAGATGGAAAAATTGATGAAGTTGATTTTGAAGATATGAAAAATGAAATTGATGTCGAGATGTCAAATATTGAAGATAATCTTGAAGAAATTGAAAGTGTTGGAAAACAATGGCTCGAACAGCAGAAGAACCTCGCAATCACTTGTTATACCGCACATTTAGTATTCAGCAAAGGAACTGATGCGGATAGAAAAGCAACACTACATTCTGTTGGCTCGAACTTTATTTTAAAAGACGAAAAGCTAAGCTGGGACTGGATTCCTCCGTTTGATATCATGGCTAAAAATACCAGCCGTTCTGACTGGCGGAGAGGAAGGGATTCGAACCCTCGCTAGGATAAATCCTACTACGGGTTTAGCAAACCCGCCCCTTCAACCACTTGGGTACCTCTCCAAACGTACCTGAATTATACAATAATACATTAAATTCCAGAAGGCTAAACTTCTAACCCTGCAAGTCTAGCAAGTATTTTCTGTGCTAAAGCAATTGTCTGCTCTGATCCAGCTCTTTTTGGATTTACCTCGACTAGATCAATCGAAATATTCTGTTTAATTGAGGCCGTCTTAATTATTTCAATAATTTCTTCAAGATAAAGCCCTCTTTCTGCTGGGATTCCTGTCGCAGGAGCAATACTTTTATGAAATGCATCAATATCTATAGACAGATGAAGATGTTCACAATTTTCTATTAATTCCAGTAAATCATCCATTTGAGAAGCAATAGAAGCTTGGCTAATTATCTGAATACCTTTCTCAAGCACTATTCTTTGTTCTTCTTGTTCAAAAATTATATTACCTATGAATTTAATGTTTTCTGGCCTTAGTCTTGAACTAATTAATGATTCTGTATTTGCATTATCAAAACTCGTGATATAAGGTCTTAACCACATCCCATGAAAATTTCCTGAAGGACTGGTAGACTCAAGATGAATGTCAGTATGCGAATCAATCTGAATATGTAATACATTTTCTAAATTTCTTATTTTTGAAAGAGCTAGTAGAGAAGAGAAAGAAACACTGTGATCTCCTCCTATTACAACTTGGATAAATTCTTTATCTAAATTCGTATTTATGTATTCAGAAAACTGCCTATATTCTCTTGCAATTTGTTTAAGATGGTCTTCTTCAAGATTCTCAGGAGCTGTAAAATTAAAACTACTAATCTTAGGACTAGGAAAGTAAATTAAAAAATCACTAGATAATATTGAATCTCCTGCAAGTTCAACACCAACATTTTTTTCATTTTTATCCGAACCGAAAGGAATATTAACTAATCCTAATCTACTATTTGCTTTAAAAAAATGAAAATTTCGCATTAATTATAGTATCATAATCCAATGAAAAACCTAGATCTCTTGACTGTAATCAACAGTCATATTAAAGTTTTCTAAACAATCATAAAGATCTTCTATTTCATAGAGTATATTTGTTCCTTTAGAATCTTTTCTTCGTCTTGAATATTTATTTCTTAAATGGTCTAACTTGTCGTTAATAGCTTTTATTGTTTCATTTCGTATATCTCTAGCATTTCTAATAAATTGGTAATTTCCACTCTCAATAATTCCAGACAAAATCTCATAAGCATCTAACGCTCTCTAAAATTTCTTAGTCCTTGTTGACTTATCCATTCTATGAAATTGGTCACTATTTTCCGTCCCATTTCTAAATCAGTAGGAATTATTAATTGAGTAGTCAACATATGACTTCTTACATTTATAACTTCATTTAACTTATCCTGTAAGTTTCTTAATTTAAATTCATCATTTTCATCGATAATTGTTTCTTTATTTTCAATTTCAGAAATTCTATTTCTTAAATGAGCCAGTCTCTTACCTAGAGATCTTGCTAGGGAATTAAGCATCAGGTTATGCCTGATAGTCCAGTCAAGTATTTCATTCTCATTTACAAATAATCTACAAACATCAAGTCTTTCAATAATCTTACTAACCTCGCTTAATTTAAGTCTTATTAAATCATCTCTATCTTCAAGACTCTCAACCATAATTTCTGTAGAAATCAGTACATACTCTTCCCAATTTAAACCATCAATCTCATCTTCGTTTTTCTCACTTAAAAGTCTTATTACCCGATCCATTTTATCCCAAGCCCTATTAGCTATTCCTACAAATCCATTTGCTTGTAGTTTTCTACAAACTTTATCTGCCATAATTAAATAGTCAACTATTCGCGGTCGATTATAAACTGGAACGAAATCAGTCAGTATTCCTAAATTATCTTGACCTGGTAAAAGGTTAGAAAGTGAAACTAATATATCATTAAGCCTTGATACTTGTTTATAGATAAACCTTACATTACTTAATCCTTTTCTTATTGATTTTATTTGCTCAGAATTTTCAGAATCCTCCAATAATTTTAATGAGTCTTCCATTTCACTTAGTTTCTCACTAATTATTGTAGGAAAAGGTCCTTTAAAACTGCTAGGGATAATATAGAAAGTATTTCCTAATTCATCTTCAGATATTAAAAGACCTTCAACTAATGCAATACTGTCGTTGTCCAAATACTCATTAACTAAGGAGTTTATAGACTCAAGAGAGCGGTAAATATTAACTAAAGCCGGAGAAGTACTCTCGACTGATTCTAGGGATTCATCATCAATAAGATGATTAAACTCTGCGTCACTCATTTTATTGAAGTAACTATAAGTGGATTATACTATCTATTTTCAGAAAGAACATAAAAAGCCCCCCTGTAAGCTCCTACTTTTTTTATTAATCCTAAATTAATAAGCACATTTATTTCATTTACTGCAGTTGCGTAAGAAACTTTATTCGTGTCAGCATATTTTCTTGCTTTTAATTTTCCTTTTGATTCTAAAAACTTTAATGCTTTTTTCTGCCTAGAATTTAATCCATCATCTAAATCTACATAAATCATAGAGTTTCTCTGAGCTAGTGTATTGTGAAGAATTACTCTCATAAAACTATCTGTAATCAAGAATTCTGGTTCAGTAAGTCCAGCCTTTCTCATTTCACTTCTAATTCTAGGTATACCTGTTCCTAATCCTTCGACATATCTTAAATCTCTTAAAAATCGATACATTGTAGGATTTCTCTGGACTGATATTGTTCCGAAAAGTTCTTTGGATAACTCACTTGGTAGAGATCCTGGACTTGTAATTTCTAATCTGTTTTTAAAAAGAGAAATTTGTATTGAGTCTTTACTAAAATAATCTCTATGTATTACTGCATTAACAATACTTTCTCTTATAACAGCAAGAGGATATTCATATTCTTCATTTCTTCTAGCCGAGTCTTCTATAACTACTCGTTTAGAAATCTTACTAAGTAAAAAGCTCATAATGCTTTCTATAGTATTAATTACATCAGTTCTTAAAATCTTATAATCTAAAATATCTACAGCATCCTCACCTTCAAATTGAACTAGTTTTGCTTCTGATTGAGGATGATAGAAAGATGGATCTTTGCCGAATAACAAAATAGCAGCATTTTTTATAATTAATTTTTATCAAGCCTTTCAGCAAGTTTATTTGTGATTAGAAAATGTTCAAGTGTATGTATATCAAAGTAATCGCTTTGACCTCTTGCATCTAAATAAAGTCTTACCTTTTCAGAATCAATGTCGCTAAGTTTTCCATTTTCAACTGATGAATCATCAAAAGATAAAATTTGTCTATGTCTTAAGTAATCAAGTTGTGTTTTACCTTCTAAACGTTGATTTGTACTTCCAATTCGAACATAAATTGCTCCTTGGTATGTATAGTAGCTTGTATCTTGAGCTCTCTTAACTTCAACTACAACAACATCTTTTTAAAAAACTTTAGAAGTACCAACTGTAATAAAAGGTACTGGGGAAATAGCTTTATTCGACTCACTAATTCTTCTTTGAATTTTATCTATACTATTTTTCTCAATCCCAGTTACTTCACCATCATCATTCACTCCAATAATCATAAATCCTCCAACAGTATTTGCTAAAGAACAAATAACCTTACTTATAGTGTCATTCGATGGCCAATTAGCTTTAAATTCGACTTCTTGTGTCTCTCCTTCAGAAATTATTTTTTTAAGGAAGTTTTCATTCATTAAAATAGTTTTATGCCCAAAAGCAGTTTACTTTAAAAAGTAACTAGAAGTAAAGTATATTTTCTTTTTAATACCCTTGGAAACCCTTATCCAATATGGCCAACCAGATTTATTTAGTTCCAGTTTACTTCTAGAAGTAATTTAGAAGTATTTTAAAAGTAATAATTTTGATATATTCAAATTATGAATGCTTTAAAAGATTACTTAAAGGAAATTGTCTATGGAGGTACTGATGGCATAATTACTACATTTGCTGTTGTTGCTGGATTTAGTGGAGCAAGCCTAGGAAGCGGAAATGTTATAACACTTTCATTTTTAACAGTTTTACTTTTTGGATTAGCAAATTTATTTGCTGATGCATTCTCTATGGGACTTGGTAATTTTCTATCAATAAAAGCAGGAAGGGATATTTATAAAAATCAATTTGAAATGTTATTAAATAAAATTGATGAAGAAGCAGATGATACAAAGAAATTACTAAATGAAACTAATATGAGTGCATCTGATATTAAAAATCAAATATCAATTTTCAAAAGTAATAAGGTTTATTGGGCAAAATGGTTAATGCAATATAAATATAAGATCGAAGATTCAAGTAATGTAAATCCAATTTATACAGGCTTAGCAACATTTATATCTTTTATTATTTTTGGAGCAATTCCACTTATACCTTTTACATTAGTGTCTGAAAATACAAGTATTGCATTTACTTATTCCTCATTAGGAGTAGTCATAGCACTTTGCTTATTAGCGATATTAAAGTGGAAAGTTGTAGACACAGGTCTTTTAAGATCAATTTTAGAAATGGTAGTTATTGGAGGAACTGCAGCAATAGTTGCATTTTTAGTTGGTACTTTTTTCAGTCTTTAGCTTTACAGCCTTTCTAAAACTTTTTCTTTACCTAAAATCTGTAGACTTTCAAAGAGTGGAGGAGAGAAAGGAGTTCCTACAATCCCTACTCTTAAAACCATAAATACATCTCCATGTTTTACTTCAAACTTATCTCCAATCTCTCTCATTCCAGCTTCCCATTCTTCGTGTGTCCACTTAGTTGAATCATTCTCAAATGAACTAATAAGTTCATAAATTGATTTCTTTATTTCAGCAATCTTTTCCTGAACATTTTTAAGTTGTTTAATATTCCAATCAATATTTGATGGAGAATTATAAAAGAAACTAAGCATATCAGGAATTTCATTAAGAGTTTGTGTTCTCTCTTTTACTAAAGCAATTTTCTGTTCAAGACCATTATCATTTTTAATGTTTTCAACCTTTTTATATTTTTCATTCCACTCTAAAAACCTTGCAGTTAGCTCTTTAGAGTTCATATTCTTTATATATTCTTTATTGAACCATAAAAGTTTTTCACGATTAAACTTAGGATTGCTTTTATTTAGATCTTTTGTATCGAATAAATCTACAAACTCTTCTAATGAAAATATTTCTCTCTCTTTCTCACCATGAACTCGTTCTATTGAAGGTGACCATCCAAGTAAAATTATGTAGTTAATGATTGCCTCCTTTAAATAACCTGCTTCAAAGAATTCAAATAAAGCAACACTTCCATTTCGTTTTGATAATTTACCTTTTCCATTGGGATCTAAAATATTAGGAATATGTCCAATCTCTGGCATCTCCCATCCAAAAAATTTATAAAGATAAGCAATAACAGGTGTAGTTGGAATCCATTCAACTCCTCGGAAAATATGAGAAATCTCCATTAAATGATCATCAACTACTACCGCTAAATGATAAGTTGGATAACCATCAGATTTCATTAGAATATAGTCATCCAGGTCATTAGTTTTAAATACAAGTTTACCCATAATTAAGTCATCAACTATAATTTCTTCATTAGGAGGAACTTTTATTCTAATTACGTACTCTTCACCGTTTTCAATTCTTTTTTTTGCTTCTTCAACAGGATACTCTCTATATTGACCGTTGTAGTGAGGCCTACGTCCAGCTTCTTTCTGTGCTTCTCTCATTTCATCAAGCTCTTCTTTTGTTTCAAATGCATAGTAAGCAAATCCTTTTTCTATTAGTTCATTTGCATACTTTTTGTATAAATCTAATCGATCAGATTGTCTATATGGTCCAAAATCACCTCCATCTTGAACAGATTCATCAATATCAATTCCCATTAATCTATGACTTTCAAAAATCACTTCTTCAGTACCTTCAACAAATCTATTTCTATCTGTATCTTCAATTCTTACAATATATTGTCCATTGTTTTTCTTAGCTAAGGCGTAACAATATAAAACTTTTTGAAGGGCCGCTATATGAAAATAACCTGTAGGACTTGGAGCAAATCTAGTTCTAACTGACATTTTTAATACATAATAATCAAATCATTATACCAGAAGCCTAATTGAGAATAGAGTATTATAAAATGTCATGCTTTTGTGTCAGAATATAATAACACAGGAGCCAATATATAAGGCACAACTCAAAGTTATTGTATATTTCTCTTGACAATTAGTCGATTAGAGATAATAATTCAATATATCTAAATCTAGAAATATGGACGATAATAAAGATAAAGTAACTACTCAGACCCCAGCAATATCTCAACCTGCGACAAATAATTCTATCAATGTTAAGAAGATTCTAGTTGTTGATGATGAGCCTGATGCTCGTGAACTGTTCTTGGATATGCTTTCAAGTGAACCTGCTTATGAGGTTTCAACAGCTGTTGATGGAGTAGATGCTCTTGCAAAAGCTGAAGCTACAAAATTCGACCTTATCCTTCTGGATATTGTTATGCCTAATAAAGACGGTGTTCAAACTTTAACAGAGTTAATTGAAGATAAAGTTAAATATGGAACTCCAAAAGTTATAATGCTTACAAACTTAGGAGGAGATCTTGCCGTTGAAGAAGCTATGAATATAGGAGCTGTTGACTATAAAGTTAAAATCGACACTGAGCCAGATGATTTGGTTAAGACTGTCAGACAACATTTAGCTTAAATATATTCCACAACAATTTCCGAATCAGAAAGAGTTAGATTAAATTGTCTTAAATATATACTTACTGCCTGTTCTGAATAAGGAAAGTTTGAATTAATTTCAACTAAATATCTCTCTTCACCAAGCTTAGAAATAGAGTAGTGTTCTGTATTTACGGGTAGCTCAAATTCTAATGCACCGAAATCTTTATAGCCTAAATTCCAATCAACTCCCTCTGTTTCCTCGGGTTCTCCTTCTTGTGTAACTTGTGAGTTGTCATATTCACCATCTAAACTTCCAGTTATTCCATCATCTGGATCAGGTAACTCATCAGGATCTGGAACATTAGTTACTGTTAAGGTAATTAATACCATTACTGAGATTGCCATAACTATCCCTACAACTAAAACAAAAAATGGGTTATTTCTTATAAAACTTCTTAAATCATTCATATTTAATAAACATTACATGTATGGTTAGGATCCCAATATGTTCCAAAAGCACTCTCAGTTGCCCAGACACCGATTAATAAGAATGGATTAATATCCTTATTTCTTGAAGTTTCAATAACAAGCTGAACCTTCTCTCTAGGCACACCGAACTCTTCATTTTCATCAATTGTGATTCCAAAATAACTAATATTATCTATTACATATTGGGTCACATCTTCTGTACTTCTTGATCCTACACTTCCAACCCAAGTCATTTCTTCGGTACTTAAGCTACAAGTTTCTAGCGGTCCAACATAATAGTTCCAAGGCTCAGTAAATGTGCCTTCTTTTCTTTCAGGAAGACCTGGGCAAGCCATGCCTATATCTTGTTCTCTAGGAGTATCAGGAATAGAAGTTGAACAAGTATTTCCACTTGCATCTTTTCTTTTTACATAGGCATATGGATCATAAATCTGCCCAAAGAAGTTTGAAAGAAAAGACATTGTAGACTTTCCATTTCTTCCAACTGCAACAGTTACAGTATAGCAGTATGGTACATAGCTATCTAATAACTCGGCAAGACTATGCTGTCTTCTACCGAATCCAAAAATATTATTTCTCAATGTATTACTTGCGCATTCAAGGGAACCTGCAAAATTGTCTGACCATCCAGCTCCCATTGCACAATTAAACTCGTTACATCCTGTGGCTGGCCCATTTCCAGGTGGAATTTCCTCCTCCTCTCCTTCATATTCACAAATTAGTTCAGTTCCTGGAGGGAACTCCCCAACTGGAGCTCCTGAAGGGCTACAAGAGTAATGCGATCCAGGATCACAACCAAGTGCTACAGAGAAGCCATGAACATCTAAACTTCTATTACTTAATACTTCTAAGTGTACATGCCTGCTATTTGTATAACCTGATCCATCGCATGAAAGTGTATTCGCATTAGTTATACTTCTATTTGATGTAGAAGAAATTCCACTTGGTCTTCGCCCTTGTTCACTAAATATAAACCTCCCATTTGAATAAGATGGAATATCGAAAGTTGGGGTTGATCTACCTGAGCCGCCTCTTCCATCATCAGCTAAAGGTGCAATAGGTTCGCCAGTTTTATATTCCTTTCCAACTACAACATCAGAATCAACTACATTTAAATGGTACAGCAGAAGCGAATATTCTTGCCCCTCAATAGTCCCTTCATAAATAATTCCATCGCCTCCATTATACTCAGTAGTTCTTGCACAATAATTTCCAATTATTCCTGTAACTCTTCCATCAAACGGTGCAATAAGTTGATTATTAGAATTTTTAATATCAACAGCATTTAATCCTGATCTAGCATGAGAAACATCTCCAGCTGCTCCTTGAATACAAGCTCCTCCAGAAAGAGGACAAGTTACACCTCCGCTAAATGTACCTGGTTCTATTATGTCACCATCTGGAGTTCTACAAACTAAATCTCCAGGATCAATAGGTACAACATCACAAATCTTTGAGTAAGCATTTGGATTTTTAGAACATAAGAACTCTTTTAGTCCATCCTCATAACTTTCCGAGTTATACCAATCAATACAAGTCGGATTAAAGTCCTGTGGGAATGTTTCGTATTGATCAACTCTAATAGGGTTTCTATTTTCATCAAACTTTATTCCTAATTTTCTAAACTCAACCTCGTCACAAGTCCAAATTGGGAATCTTGTATTCTGGCTAGCTGTTCCAGACAACACTATAGTGTCTTTCTGTAAAGTAGTAGGAATTTGAATATCTTCAAACTCAGGATTTCTAACTAATGTGTTTTCCTCATTTTCTAAATAAAGAGGATTAGGAATTACAACTTCAGCAGTTCCATGTTGATCCCTTGCATAAACCATAATCCATTCCTGCATTATGTCTAAATAACCTAACCAGTCATAATAAATTTCTTTTCTCTGAATTGGATTATTTTTACCTAAATGTACATCTCCTGTTACATAACTAACAGAGGATGAACAAGTAGAATTATTATGATTTAAGCTAAATAGGTAAGGCTCTCCAATATCGAAAGGTCTATTAGCGTCTCTTATTTTATTCTCAACAATGGTTTTCCATCCAAGATTCTCCCTAAATACAATCTTTAAATATCTTCTACTCATTACATCCTGAGTTCTTGAATACATTTCATAAACTGAATCATAGACACCAGGAATTTCAAAAGTTGGAAGATTAGTATCAAAAGCGTTTGGTGTAATAAAAAAATCTCCTCTGCTTGTTGGTTCTCTGACTAAACATTTTTCTATAAGACCTAGGTTTACATTTCTAAGTCCGCAAGTTCCATTATGTGATAGCGCGTTATCGTCGTAAGGTGCAAAACATCGCTGAAGCCCTTGAAGAGCTTGAATTGCTGAAGCAGTTGTACATTCCGGAGGAACTGCACCTACAAAGGCTGGATTAATTTGCTTGTTAGCTATTGAACAATAAACCTTTGCATCTTTTTCAAATAGATATCTAGGATCTTTAAGCTCTGATTTTCTATTAGCATAATTTATACAAACTTCAGCTCCACTTCCAAAAAAGTAAGATCTTCTATCACTATTCCAAATTTCTGGACCGTAAATATAGTTATTAGGCTCATTTCTAATGAGTAAACCACTAGCAGCACAAGCTTCAGGAGCTTCATAATTTTGAGCCAATCTAGCTGGAATGTATTCACCATAATAATTTGGAGATGAATAAATATCCGATTTATCAATACACTCATCATCTAAACACATTGCTCTCTCATCGGTAATATAACCTGGATCTTCCAAGCTATCAAGAACTCGATTAGAAATATCCCCTTCAACAGTAATTCCTTTATCTTTTAGAAACTGATTTTCTAATTCGAATGCAACTTCTGCTTTAGTTTCAGTATATAAACTTCCAGGGCTTGGACTATAGTTAATTTTTCCATCCTCATCTTGGTATTCAAGCACTTGCTTAATTAATTCACTTGAACAATTTAATGCACTTCCAAGCCAAGGCATAGGATACCTAAGTCCTCCTGAAACTTGTGATGTAATGTTTGAAGTATTAGTATTAGACTCGGATCCGTTAGTGATTCTATAAATTTCAGCATTCAATAAATCATAGTTTCCAATGTGTAAGTTGTCACTATATAAGTATGCTGAAGAGGAACCATATAAAGATTCAAGATTTATAATTGAAACATTATCATTTCGAAGGGAAGTAATTACATTATTATATTGATTTAAAACATTTGTTGGACAAGAAATACCTAAAGTATTGTTAGTAATGTTTGGAATAGAAAGTAATATTATCTTACTATTTGGAAAATAATTAATAATTGTTTGTAAGTCGGATCTAAAACCTTCAGGATCATTTAAACCACAATCGTTTGTTCCATATCCAATTAAAACTACATCAGGAATTCCATTAGAAAGATTAGATAATACTCCTAAGTTAGCTGCCATATCATTTGCATTTGAACCAGCTATAGCAGCAGATCTATTTACATCAGTAAAGCTAGAACTTGGTAAAAACTCACCTCTTTCAGGTCCTGGAGCTGTTTGACTGTCTCCTAAAATCACTATAGATTTATTAACTGTTTGTAATTCATTATTTGAAGGTGAAGAATTTTGAGACTGAACAATCTCACCTCCCGACAAAAGTAATCCAGCAAATTGATTTAACGCATCGTAAGTATCATTAGGATATAGATGAGCTAGCTCAGCACAAATTGGTGGATAATTAAAATTTGGGGTTCCAGTCCAAGAATTACTTCCAAATTGTTTAATAGGCATTATTACCTGTATAGAGTTTTGAAAACTTGTATAACATCTATTTTCAATACACTGAATTCCTAATGCTACACTATTTAATTCCGTTCTAGGCTCTGGATTTCTAACTCCGCATGCTTCAGCAGTTGATTTTGGATCGTAAGCTTCCCCATATAAACATGTATCGAAATTACAATTGACCCAGGCATAATCTCTTAACGAACCTTTAGAACATCCTGAAAGCATCTCTTCTAAGACTTCATCGGAAATCAATCCAGGTGGTTTTGCATTTGGATCATTTCCTCCACCATATAAACCAGCTAATCTTTGAAATGAACGAAAAAATAACACTCCTTCTACATTCTCATCCTGACAAAATTCATCAAAACTTACCTTTAATTGATCAAAATTAGATCCATTAGGTTCTACAAATGATCCAAACTCTGTAACTACAACAGCTAGTTCAGATTGATCTACCGCAGCTTTAAGTCCAAATCCTCCGGCTGTATTTTCATAAAAACTATATGCGGTTCCAGAAGATAAATCGTAAGTATTAATTAACAATACGTCAAAAATATCAGTATTATCAGCAAGCCCATTTTCAAAATATAATTTTGCATCATCATTAATTGCATTTGTAACATTAAAAGCTGCTGGAGCTAAATACATATTTCCGCCATTTACAACTCTTTGCCCTTTAAGTGCATTCGCTGCTTCAATTGAATATTGAACAAGCTGAGGGTATTGATCCAAGCTTAAGTCAAATCCTTCCATTTCTAAAGGTTCTCCTGAACCAGGCTCATTAGGTCCTAAAATTGCAATAAATTCTCCAGTAGTTAATCTACTCAATTCCCTATAGTAATCAATTATTTGTCCAGGGCCATTAGAAAGATCAAACTCACAAGCACCTACAACGCAAAGCCTAACTACAGGAACAAAACCTCTTTCTGTTGCTTCATTTACAAATTGAGCCATTAGATCAGCTGAGGTTGTCTTAGTTGTAAGGCCCAGAACATAACTCATGCCCATCTCCTCTGCATAATCCATCGTCTGGATATACTGAGGAGTCGTTCTAAAATCAGGAAAATCTACAACAAATGGTGTGTTTGCTCCTCCTAAATTTTCCCCTAGAGCAGCATTTGTTCTAGAGCCAATATTTTTGACCTGTCTTGATCCCCCTAAATTTGGATCTACTACTAAACATCGATCGTAGGTATCAGTTATTTGAGCCTGTCCTTCAATCTTTTGATATCCTTGTAAAATTCTTGTAATTGCTCCCGTATTTGGAGCTAGTCTATTTGTAACTTGAGCTAAAACTCTTCCAAAAAATCCAAATGGTTCAGCGGAGTTACTTGTTAAATCAACAATAATATTAAAACCTGCAATAAATGCTAAAGCCCAAAACATTAATACAATAACTTTTGGAGCTTTTTTAGCATCTTTTTCAACTCTTTTATTAAGACTCAATTTAGACATATTACTATTCTAATGTATTAGTACTAAGTTGGAAAGAATATTAGATAATTAGTAATTGTAAATTAGGTGATTAGGCATTAGATTAGAACTATTTAATTTAAGTAACTCACTCTTTGAATAGATTTAGCAAACTTCCATCTTGAGTGCTAAAATATTGAATAGAGTTTAAATATTTATTAAATTTAAATAAGTATACTATTACCTATGAATATTTCAGATTTATTTTCAAAAAGAACCCAGGATGCACTTTCAAATGCAGTTAATAAAGCTAAAGAAAAACATCAAAGAGCTGTAGATACTGAACACCTACTTTTCGGAATTACAAAAGATGAAATTGTAATGAAGAGAGTATATAAAGAACTTGGAATTAAAACTGAAGAGCTGCTTGAACTTCTAGAAAAACAAATGGTGGATGGAGGAATAGATACAATGCCTAATTTCACTCCTAGATCAACAAGCGCAATTCAATTAGCATACTCTGAATCACTAGAATTAAATCATAATTATATTGGAACTGAGCATATCTTTCTTGGTTTGATAGTAGAGGGGGAAGGAATTGCAGCTCAAATACTAAAGAAATATGCAGTTACTCATTCACAAGCAAGGCAAGCCATAATTAAAGTTGTTGGAGAAGGAGATGCTGAAGGCAGAAACGTAGGTACAAATGCAGATACACCGACTTTAGATGAGTTTACAAGAGATCTAACAGTTTTAGCTTCTGAGAATAAAATTGATCCTGTAATTGGAAGAGATAAAGAAATTACTAGAGTAATTGAAATATTAGCTCGGAGAAAGAAAAATAATCCTGTCTTAATCGGAGAACCTGGTGTTGGGAAAACTGCAATAGCTGAAGGACTAGCTCATAGAATTATTAATGGACAGGTTCCTGAAATCTTAAAAGGCAAAAGTGTTAAAGCTTTAGATCTAACAGGTCTGGTTGCAGGTTCAAAATTTCGAGGAGAATTTGAAGAAAGAGCTAAAAAATTAATAGATGAATTAGAAAAAGCTGGACGAGAAGTAATTTTATTTATTGATGAGCTACATACAATTGTTGGTTCTGGTGCACAGCAGGGAGAATTAGATTTTTCTAATATTATAAAACCTCCATTAGCTAGAGGTGAACTTCAAGTAATAGGAGCAACAACATTAACAGAGTATCAAAAATATATAGAAAAAGATGCTGCATTAGAGCGAAGATTTCAACCTGTTCTTGTAGAAGAACCAAGTATTGAACAAAGTTTTGAGATATTAAAAGGAATTAAAGAAAGATATGAAGCTCACCATAAATTAAAAATTAACGAAGAAGCATTAGAAGCTGCAACAAAATTATCTGCCAGATATATAAAAAATAGATTTCTTCCTGATAAAGCGATAGATGTTTTAGATGAAGCTGCAAGTAAAGTAAGATTAAATTTTTCTAGTGAGCCTACAGAAATGTTAAAAATAAAAAACGAAATCCAAAAGCTTGAAGCAGAAAGAGAAGCATTAACAAGAGCCTCTCAGCATAAAGAAGCCTCAGAAGTAAAAGTAAAAATAGAACAAAAAAAAGAAGATCTAAAACCTATTGAAACAGAGTGGATGAAAGAGAGAGGTACAGGAAATCCTGAAGTTACAGTAAAAGATATTCAGCAAGTTATTTCTAATATAACAGGAGTTCCTGTAACTGATTTAAATCCTGAAGAAAAAGAAAATCTAATTCTTTTAGAGGAAAGACTTCATGAAAGGATAATTGGACAAAATGAAGCAGTAAAACTCGTTTCTCAAGCTATTAAAAGATCAAGAACAGGACTTAAAGATCCGAACAGACCGATAGCAAGTTTTATTTTTTTAGGTCCAACAGGAGTTGGAAAAACTGAACTTGCAAAAGCTTTGAGTGAAGAAATGTTTGGTGATGAAGATGCGATGATTAGAATAGATATGAGTGAATACATGGAAAAATTTGCTGTAACTAGATTAATTGGTTCACCTCCAGGTTATGTAGGTTACGAAGAGGGAGGTCAGTTAACTGAAAAAGTTCGAAGAAAACCTTATAGTGTAATTTTATTAGATGAAATTGAAAAAGCTCATCCTGATGTATTTAATATTCTCCTTCAAGTTTTAGATGATGGAAAACTAACTGATGGAAAGGGGAGAGTAGTTGATTTTAAAAACACAATTATTATTGCTACAAGTAATATTGGTTCTGAATTAATATTGGCGACAATGAGTGCTGATCAAGTCTCAAAAATGCTAGATGCTCTTAAACCTGATGATGAGGATACTTTAGTAAAACTAAAAGAAGCAAAAGATAATGTTCCTAGCTGGGATGAATTAAGATCTCAAGTTATGTCCCTTCTTAATAAGAACTTTAGACCTGAGTTTTTAAATAGATTAGATGAAATTATTATGTTCAAAGCTCTATCCCCTGACGAGATACGAAATATAGTTAAACTAGAACTTAATAAAACGATTCAACATTTATCTGAGCAAGATATAGAAGCAGAGTTTACTGATAAAGTTGTAAATGAATTAGCAAGAACAAGTTTTGATCCAAAATTCGGAGCCAGACCAATAAAGCGAGCTGTTGCTCGAGAAATAGAGAATATGTTGAGTGAGAAAATTTTAAGAAATGAAATAAATTCAGGAAATAAAATTCAAATTGATTTTGTTGATAGTACCTATAAAGTTAACAAGATCTAATAATGTTATAATTTCATATGGCATTTAATATTATTCAAGCTGAACCGACTACTTCAGCAGAAGTTGGGCAAGAAGTCGCTAAAGCAGCAAAATTCGGAATAACAAGAGAAGCTGGTGATGATCGTGTTTTATCTGTAGGCAATATTTTCTATGTTAGAGGAATAGAAGTTCCGGTTGAAGCCCTTCCTTCAGATATTTGTATTGATGAATTTCAAAGTCTTATTGACGGATTTAAAGCTGAAGGAATTAATATTCAAGTTGTAAACCCTGTTTTTGATCCTGAAAATAAAACTGCTGTATTTGCCTTTAACAATAATGCTGGTTTTAAAGAGGCACAAGGATTAGTTTTAAAAGGCACTGAACGAGTCGGTGGAGTACGAATTAATTGGGAAGCACCAAATGGGATTAATGTTAATACAATAAAAAGTTTCTCTGGTTTAGTAGCTACTGGTATTCTAGATTCTGGAAATCCTGGAGTAATTATTTTAAACCCTACAGGTAGTCATTACGACGGACCTAACACCTCAATCGACAGTTCTAGATTTATTAGAACTTATACAACTTTCGAAGAAAACTAGCTAAAACTTACTTCAGTGTGTATAATCCCATAATTTTTAAGATTTTTAATTATGGCTGACGATCAAGGTTTAGACTTAATTCCTGAGGATAATAATCCTCTTGAAGTAATATTTAATTCTCCTGATTCTACTTACAATATTGGACAAGTTTCAATAACAGTTGAAGGCTCAAAAGTTACTAGAGATGTTTTAGAAGAATTTCCTCAATTAAGAGATGTTGTAGTTCCTATTGCCCAGATCATTGAACAATCTTTTGGAAAGATAGCTAGATATGTAAGAATAGAGCTAAGAGATGTAGATCTTCAGGATGGATTCAGTCATGGAAACGCTAGAGTTGTTTTAAAAGTTGATTTAGCAGATGCAGAGATTGATACCATTATTAGAGATGTACCTAATGCAATTGGATCAAATCAAATCTCTGAAACAGTTCGAAGACATTTAATTGTTGGAAGTCCAGTAAGTCATTTAATAAGAGAAGCTTTAGATAGACCTCTATCAAGTACAGAAAAAATGCAAAGATTTGTAGATGAGGCTGGATTAACAGATAATCAAAAAATTGTTAGAAGAGCATTGAATGCTATTAATGATGCCAGCGCTGGAGTTTTATTAAATGATTATCTTGTTGTTGTAAAAGGAACACCATCACATGAATTAACTGCAGCTGAAATTACAGATTTAAGAAGCGGAGTTGTAACTATTCCTCTTGAATTCGAATTTATTAGAATGAATCAAGATATTGTAAGAGAATTTGTATCTACCGCTGTAGGATTAACAGAAGCAGGATTTTCAACTTATGGAATTATGCCGATTTCTGTTCTTTCTGAAACTGGAGAAATGACAATAATGAGTTTAATTTCTAGAGGCATTCGAAGAAAGGACGATTTTCTTGAACTTGGAATGGATTTAGATCATTTAGAATTAGTACTGAATACAATAGCTGATCTAGACAGAGCTGGATTTGAAATTGGATATTTTTCTCCAGAGATGATTAGTCTTTATACAGCTCCTGATGGAAGTGTAAGAGCATTTATAGAAATAAGTCCACTTGAAGATACGATTGGACTTAAACCCCATGCTGTAGATATTGAACAAGTATTAAATAGAAGAGTTGATGATTTAAGAGAGTGGTTAAGACAAATTGAACAAACTGCATTGAAAGCAAACGTCAGTGTAGAAGATTATTTTGATGGTATAAGTAGAATTTTTGAATCAATTATTGGAAGAACAAGAAATATTATTGATGGATTTAATAATGATTTTATAAATCAAATTCTAACAGATGACCCAGCTGAAAGAAGAGCAGGATTAAAAAGATTAAGAGAAGAAGCTATGTCTACTTTAACAGAACTAGGAGTATTAAATAATGGAAGTGAAGTATCTGGATGGCAGGCTGAATTTGATGCTCATTTTGCAAGATTTGCTTCTCTATTTTTAACAGCTCTTAAGAGAGAAGATAAAAAAGTTTATAGAGTTATTCCAGATTTTAAAACAGCAAATGATGATGAGGTTAATTGGCAAATTGTTAGAGGAAAAGTAAGAGATGAAGGTGTTGAAACAATTTCAGAAGATATTGAAAACATTCAGTATAGAGTTCAAAGAGTTGAGAGAACTCAAAGTACTGCCTCGATAGAAGTTATTGCTGAAAAAAGCTCACTCGCAGATGAAATCATAGAAAGAGTACTACATGATTTAACTGCATTAAGAGCTTCAGTTCAATACGCAATGATTAAGATTAAATTAAAAAGAGAAGCTTAATATAAATCGGGATTAACAAAAGGGATAAGAGCTAATATAACTGCTGGCTCATAGAAACTTGTTCTTGTTAGAACATCATGAGTTAAAATTCCAACTGATCCAATTTCTTGTTTTGAATTAGACCTTTTAAAAACAATATCATCAGCATCGCCTAATTCGTATCCTTCCTCAATTAAATCCGCAACTTTCTTAGGAAGTGTAAACTCTGCTGTTCTGCTTCTACTTACATAATCTTTTTTATCTATTACAACAACCCATGCAAAAGCTCTTAAAAATCCATCTATTTTCTCAATTCCTCCTTCAATACCAACCCAATAATCAGATTCAGGAGCTTCTGTCTTAGCATTCTTAGCTCTATTTTCAGCGCCTGTTAGAGTTTCTTCGCTACTCATAGGTTGATCTGAAACGTTAGAAGGAACAGATACCCCCTTCAAAACTAAAATCATTACTTTTAAACATTTTTTCGAAACCTAGTTTAGTCGTTTCAATTTTAACTGGGTTTTTTGAAGCTATAGTTATTTTCATTTTTTTATTAATAATTGTTTTTATTATAATTAACATAAAGAAAATTTCATATGCACATATTGCACATTTTTATGCATGAATTAATATCTGCTTATGAAAATTTATTTTACTTCCTCAACAGCTGAATTTCTAAAATATAAGAAGTATTACTTTGCAATAAGAAAGCATTTAATTGAGAGTGGACATATTCTGACTAGAGATTGGCTTCCAAGAGCGGATTATAGAGTCGATACAAATCAGGTTGAAATTACTGGTATAAAAGAAATTTATAAGGAATGTATGAATGCAATTGCTGAAGCTGATTTAGTTATTGTTGAAGATACAGTCTCTAACTTTAGTACTGGACATCAGATAACAGTAGCGCTACAAAGACAAAAGCCTACTTTAGTTTTATGGTCTAAACCAAAACATCGACATTTTAAGAAAAATTTTATTCAAGGGGTTGATTCTAACTATCTTGAGTTTTATGAATATAACTTGAAAAATTTTAAAGATATAATTAATAAGTTTATTAAAAAGTATTCTCAAGCTAATAAGAAAAATCGTTTTCACCTAATTATTAATGATGTTGAAAGAAATTATTTAGACTGGGCACAATTTAATTACGGAGAGAGTAGAACGAAACTAATTCGAAAAGCTTTAAGAAAACTAATAAACGAAGATAATAATTATGATAATTATTTAAAAAGATGAAATATAGATGTCAGTGGGCTTCAGGAAACGAGTTATTTTTTGACTATCACGATAAAGAGTGGGGAACTCCTGTTCATGATGTTAATACTCATTTTGAGTTTTTAATTTTAGAGGGAGCTCAAGCAGGATTAAGCTGGTCAACTATTCTAAAAAGAAGAGAAGGTTATAGAAAAGCATTCGCAAATTTTGATCCTAAAAAAGTTTCTAAATTTAATGACAAAGATTTTGAACGTTTAGTTAATGATCCAGGAATTATTCGAAATAAATTAAAAATAAAATCTGCTATTAATAATGCTAAATGTTTTCTAGAGGTTCAAAAAGAGTTCGGTAGTTTCGATAAATATATCTGGCAATTTGTAGGTAACAAGCCAATTGATAGTAAGAGAAAAACTATAAAAGACATTCCAGCAACTTCAAAAGAATCTGATGCATTAAGTAAAGATCTAAAGAAGCGAGGGTTTAGTTTTGTTGGAAGTACAATTATTTATGCGCACATGCAAGCATGCGGATTAGTAAATGATCATGAAATGAAATGTTTTAGGTATAAAGAAGTTCAGGCGTAACCTGCTTTTAATTCATCATCAAATTCAAAATGCATTTCAGGCTGTAAAATTAATTCATCATTTACCTCTTCTCTAAAATTTTCAATAACAATTTCTCTAACAAATTTAACAGCTGCTTCGCGAACAGAACTCAGCCCATCAGTAACAACAATGTCATAATCATAGTTTGTGAATTCTCTAGTTCCGTTTTCAGCAGTTGTGTTTATAACTTCTTTACCTTCTCGATCATAATGCATTGTTAATGGTTTTATTCCAAGCTCAACTTCTGCTGTTTCAATAAATTTTTCTATTTCATCTTTCTCTCTAATATGAACAAAAAATACCCCTCCTTCCTGAGACTTAATACTGTCAATTAAATATCTTAAGGGAATATCTCCTTGAGCAATCATTTCTGCTTTTCTTGAAATCATCAAATTTCTTGAATCTTCATCTTTATATTTTTCATCCCACTCACCTTTAGTAACCATATCATGTTTTATAGGGAAAATCGAGCTAAAACTATAAACTGGAATTCCAGCTTGAGATAACATTGCTCTTATTGTTCTAATAAAGGTACCTTTTCCACTAGTACCAGGACCATTAATAACTATTACTTTTTTCATATTAATGTTCAGTTTTTTTTAAATAAAGTTGTTCTATTTGTATATTTTTTTCTCTTGCTCTATTTGCTTCTTCTTTTTTTTCATGATCATAAATAATTAAACATCTCATTATTCTTTTAGCAAATTGAATTGGATCCCTTCCAGACCTTAAGACAGTATCTTCACTTACAACACTTAATATTTGCCTACCCTGACTAATTGTTTGGATTCCTACCCAAACCAAATCCATAAAGTCATCATTTATTTGACTCAGAACTTCTGTCAGACTTAAATCTTCATTTTTAAACTTACCTAACGCAAAGCATATTGAAGCACTGTCTCCTAAACCTTCGTGAAACTCTGATTGATGGTACTGCATTAGTTTTTCTGGGTTAATACCTCCGTTTACGAAGTATAAATACATTTGTTGTAAGGTCACATCAGTTGAATCATGTAATGACTGAAGAAAATTTTTATATCCTTCAAAAAATGTTTTTGGTATATCTTCTCGTTGAAGTGTAAATGCTGAGTCTTCAACTACTTCTTCACCATCTAAATTAATTATTTTACTCATACTATTTCCTCATTAACTTCTTCACTTGTAAGTTCTAAAGAATCTCCACTTATTTTCATTACATCTTTACCAATTTTTCCAAGTTCTTTATTCGCAGCATTATATGCATTTACAGTTGTTCCTAAATGTTTTCCAACTTTCATAAAATACTCGTCATAAGCTTTAATATGTTTTGCTAATCTAGAAACATTTTCTTTAATTTGTAGTGCTGACTCTTCAATTTTTAACATTCGTAAACCTTGAAGAACTGTTTGTAGGTAAGCTAGGAATGATGTTGGAGAAACAATAATTACATTCTTTTCTGAAAATGCATAAGAAATTAAATCTCTTGTATTTACTTTAATAGCTCCAACTTTATTAACTAAAAGATCATAATAAATTCCTTCACTTGGAATAAACATAAATGCAAATTCCATTGTTCCTTCTTCAGGTCTAATATATTTTGCAGTTTCATCAATTCTCTTTTTTAAATCATTTTTAAATTCTCGTTCCATCTCCTCCCGTTCTACTCCTTCATCCAACTGAACAATTCGGTTATAATTTTCAAGAGAAAACTTTGAGTCAATCGGAACTATCTTATATCTAACAAAAACAACAGCATCTACTATCTCTCCGTTTTGAAATTTATATTGCATTTGGAAACTCTCAGGAGGTAAAACATTTTTAAGAGTAGTCTCGAGAAAATATTCTCCAAGTACACCTCTTTGTTTTGGATTCTTTAAAATTTTCTCTAATGAATCCATTTGCTTTGCAAGGTCTGCTACATTTTCATTTGTTTTTTTAATACTTGTAAGTTCTTTAGTAAATTCCTCAATTGTCTTTTTTGATTCTTTTAACTGCACAGTTAAAGATTGATGTGAAAGCTGAAAGTTTTGTTGCATATTTTTATTTGAATCACTAAATTGTTTATTCAAAATTTCATTTTGAGTTCTTAATAATTCTGCTTGTTCTTTTCTTGCCTTTTCTAACTGTTCTTGAAGTTCTAATCTTGTTCTTTCTAATCTTTCTTCTTGTTGTCTTATTAGAATAAGAGACTCCTTTGTGGAGTCATCTGATGTTTCTTTCTTTGTAACTTTAAAAGCAATAAATACAAGGATAATGAGGATTAGTGCACCAATTATTAAAATCGGATCCATAAAAAACTAGATCAAAAGTAATTGATCTAGTTTAACAGATTAATAGAAAAAAAATTAAGTAAGACTAATATATATTGCATCTGGACTAAAGCATTGTGTCGCTGCAAACATTCTAATACCTGTTAAGTCACAAACACTTTTTACTCTTTTTAAAATCTCTTTTTCCCATGTTTCCTGATTCTGAAAATATAAATGTTCAATGTCTTTTGCCTCAACTAATTCTTCTACGAGACTGAACATGTCTTGATATTCAGAAACATTTCTGAATAATTCTGTAACTTTCGCGGTATTTTGCCTTCCAATAATTAATTCCGGTACTTCACTTAAACATGTGGCCTTTATATCTGATGTACTAATAGTTGTTGCGAATTTAGCTTCTAAAGATTCAAGATTTTTAGTCATATATTCTTCACCTCGTAACTCAAATAGTTCTATGAAATCCATTTCTCCTCTATAAGCTTTTGCTATTTTTCATACTTTCAATACTTTCGTTGTATGCAATAGGATGAATGTTGACCTCTAAAGATAGATAATTACCAGATAAGGACAAATGAATTTTATCAAAAAT
>CAZWRA010000001.1:0-65342 GCA_964635995.1 uncultured Candidatus Saccharibacteria bacterium | reverse complement strand
TTTTTGATAAAATTCAGTTGTCCTTATCTGGTAATTATCTACATTTAGAGGTCAATTTTTAATGATATATTATTAAAGAGAAAGTTTAATCATGATTTTAGTATTTAACTCTGGTTCATCAAGCATAAAGATCTCTTTATTTAATAAAGAAGAGAAGATTGCTTCAGTACATTTTAAAAATTATTCTCAAGATGAATATAATGTTTCATTAAATGATAATGAGTCAATAGCTATATTAAAAGAAGATTATAAAAATTCTTATAGAAAAACTTTAGAACTGCTAATTGAAAGTTCATATATTAGTTCTGAAGAGGATATTGAATTAATTGTACATAGAATTGTTCGTGGAGGAGAAAAGTTTTCTAAACCTACAATTCTAAATAATGAGACCATTTCTGAGATTGAGGCATTTAACGATTTTGCACCTCTACATAATCCTCCAGCATTAAATATTGTAAAAAAATATATTTATTAAATCCAAATGTTAAACAGTATGGAGTTTTCGACTCTTCATTTCATTTAACAATTCCAAAAGAAAATTACTTATATGGTCTGCCCTATGGATATTACGAGAATATAAAGGTTAGAAAATTTGGGTTTCATGGAATTTCTTATGATTATATTGTCAATAAACTTTATCCAATTCCTGAAAAAACAATAATCTGTCATTTAGGCTCAGGTTCAAGTATTTGTGCAGTTAGTAATGGGAAAAGCATTGCAACATCATTCGGATTCTCACCAGAAGAAAATCTAATCATGGCTACTAGATCGGGTGAGATTGTTTATAGTGCTGTTATCTTTATTAAAAAGAAGTTAGGTCTAAAAGATGAGGAGATAACTACGCTATTAAATAAAGAAAGTGGACTTTTAGGGATTTCAGGATATACAAAAGACATGAAAACATTGATTAGTGAATATGAAACTAATCAAAGAGCAAAATTGGCTATAGACTTATATGCAAATAAAATAGCTGAATTTATCGGAAGTTTCTATGTACTTCTAGGTGGTTGTGTTTTACTGGTATTTACAGGAGGTATTGGTAGTGGATCTGATTTTATTCGAGAAAAAATATCTAGAAAAGTTGAAATTTCAGGCTTAGGGATTAATTATGAGAATAATAAAGGAGCTATTGATGTAATAGATACGCTAGATATTTCACAAAAAAATAGAATTCTAGCTATTAGAACTGATGAAGAGAAACATATAGTTAATCAAGTCTTAAAATCATCATTTGAATAAACCTTTCTATAGGAGTATAATATAAGGTTTATATATAAAGTATCCCTGGTATTGAATAATAAAGAGAATTTTGTAACAAAGTTAAGTGTGTCATCTGTAAAAAATTTCCGACTGACTCTATTGGCATTTATTGGGATTATTTTCATAGGTTTTATTACTTACACAAATCTATTACCAAGAGAAGGTTTTCCGGAATTAGAGTTTCCTACGGCATTTGTTCAAACAATCTATCCAATTAATGACCCAAACATTATTGACTCAACATTAACTACTCCACTTGTAGATGTTATTAAAATAAGGGAGTCTGTTGAAGTTGTTAATTCAACCTCAGCTGATAATTTCAGCTTTATTATTATTTCTTTTAAAACTGGTACTGATACTGAAGAAGAGGTAGCTAAAATTAATGAAGAGATTTCACGATTAGAACTTCCAGAAGGAGTAAATCCAGAAGTTATTTCTTTACAAGCGAACGCAGTTGATGGAGAGAACGATTTAATTTTAGGAGTTGTAAGTAAAGAAGATAATGATGTTTTGAAGTTACAGGAAGTTTCAAAAGAAATAGCAAGTGAGTTTAACTCACTAAACACAGTGGATAATTCATCTACAATAAATTTGTTTGAAGAAATTTATAGCCCTTTAACTGGTAAGGAAGAACTTTTACAGCTTTCTTTTAATAGATACGGAAAAAAAGAGAATGGAGAAATTAAAATTAATGAATCTATATTGTTAGGAATTCAAAAAGAAAGTAATGTTACAACTACTGAACTTTCTTCTGAAGTTACAGAAAAGTTAGAATCAATTAATGAATCAGGCAATTATGATGGATATGAAATAGTTACTGTTTATGACGAAGCTGTTGGACTAAATGAACAAATTACCTCTTTAGAATCAAATGCTTTTTCAGCTTTAATTATTGTAGCGCTTACATTATTTCTTTTTGTAAGCTGGAGGGCAGCTATTGTTGCAGTGATTTTCATTCCGACAGTAATGGCAGCAACTTTCATTACCTTGTTGTTATTAGGAGTCTCTTTAAATGTTATATCACTTTTCGCTCTAATTCTTGTTTTAGGCTTATTAGTTGATGACGCAATAGTAATTGTTGAAAGTATTGATTACCATAAGAGAGAAGGCTTAAAGGGAATAAAAGCAGTTAAAGCCGCTATTAATAGTGTTGGAAAAGCTGATGCTATAGGTACAATAACTACACTTCTTGTCTTTTTCCCAATGCTTTTTATTATTGGATTTTTAGGAGAAATAATAAGAGATGTTCCAATAACTGTAATTACTACACTTAGTTGGTCTTTAATTATAGCATTAACAATTGTTCCTCTTTTATCAAATGTAATAATTCCAACAAGGAAGCCAGGATACAGACAAAATCCTTTATATTGGGTCTTTAACATTTTTAATGAACTTGTTCTATTTTATGGAAAGGTATTAGGAACAATTGTTGGATTTTATGTAAAAAGATGGTATCTAAATATTCTGATAATATTTTTAGGAATTACATTAATAGGCTTAGGAGGATATTTTGCTTCCAAATTACAATTTGTCGATTTCCCTCCACAAAAGGACTCAAATGGTATTTATGTTAATTTCACATTTGAAAATGGATTAACTATTCTTGAAAAAGAAAATATTGTAAAAGAAGTCGAAGAAGTTATCACTGATAACTATAGTGATCTTGTTGAAGAAATAAAATACCCTCAAGTTGGAAGAGATTTTTCTGGAGCTGACACTGCTTTTATGATGGTGAAACTTACTTCTTTATTGGATCGATCAGAAACTTCTGTTGAAATAGCTGAAGCTATTGAGGGAAAGTTAGAAGAGACAAGTAGAGCTATAATTATAGTTCAAGCTGAACAGGTTTCAGGACCTCCTACAGTTGAGTACCAATCTCAAATTCAAATTTATGGAAATGATTCACATTCTTTAATTAAAGTTGCGGAGGAAATTAGAGAGTATATCCTTAATGATATTGATTTTGAAAATGACATAACTGTATCTGATTCAAGAATTAAAAATTTAGACTCAATTGTAAAAAATGATGGAAGAAGATTCTTATTAATTGAGTCGAAGCTTGAAGGTGAAGTTGATGATGCTTCAATTAGATTAGTCTCAGAAAGAGTTAAAGAGGAATATAACTCTGTAAAACTTCAAGAGTTAGGTTTAGAAGAAGATTCACTTGGTGATGATCGAGGTTTTGCTTCGGAGATTTTCGAGTCTGTTATTTCTGCAGGAGTTGCTCTTTTAGGATCATTTGTAATAATTTATCTGTTCCTTGTAGTAGTATTTAACTCATTCTCTCAAGCCCTTCTTATAATGTTAGCAATTCCATTTAGCTTCTTTGGGCTATTTGGTGGTCTATACATTACAGATAACCCAATAAGTTTTTTTGTAATTATTGGAATGATTGCTCTTGTTGGAATTGTAGTTAACAATACAGTTATGCTTTTAGATTTTGCTAATCAAATGAGAATGGAAGGAAGCTCAATATCTGATTCAATTATTAAAGCAGTTAAACTAAGATTCAGACCTCTTTTAACCACTTCAGCTACAACTGTACTTGGCCTTTTTCCTTTAGCATTAACTGAACCACTATGGGAGTCACTTGCATTTGTGATTATCTTCGGTCTTCTTTCAAGTACTTTTCTAGTTGTAATTACTTTTCCAGCATTTTATGTTGTAATAGAAAACTTAAGAAAATTTATAAAAGGCTATATATTTAGAATTGAAGCCTATAGAAAGTAATTTGCATATTTCAAATTCATAGGGTAAAAATAAATATATTAATAAATCAAAATGGATAAGAAAGCTCTAGCTTCAAAAAAGATTAAAGACCTAGATTCTCAGAAGTTACCAAAAGATGAAATAAATAAATACATTGATATGTTTGAATTTTGGGGTATTGATGAAAATGATCATTTAATAACAAGTTTTGAAATGACTAATTTTAAAGAAGCTCTTCTTCTTTTAAATATGGTTGCTGAACTTGCAGATGAGGAAGGACATCATCCTGATTTAACAATTTACGATTATAAAAATGTATATGTCTCTTTCTGTACACATGATGCTGGAGGACTAACCTTAAAAGATTTCTCTATGGCTGCTAAAATTGAGAAAATATTTGAAGAAAAATCTGAAGAATAAAATATGAATCCAATAACAATTTTTTAGTATTCATTGTATTAATCCTATGTTTGCTTTTCTTTTTTATAGAAAAGTTATTGTAGCATCGCAAACAATAATAACTTTTTTATTCTTTGTAGGTTTAGCTGGAATTATTTCAGCTATTTTTATCCCTCAGATTTATTCTTCATTTACAGACAATCTATTTGAAGAAAATTTTTTGGAAGACAACTTCAATATACTGATAACACTCTAACTACTATTGGCACCATTCCTGATGATATTGTTGATTCAATTGAAGATATATTTAATAATGATCGAGAAGAAGATGAAGATTTTGAGTCAAGACTTTATCCTTCATTTGTAGTACTTCTATCTTCCATTTTTAGATTATTCATAATAATTATCTCACTTATATTAATGCTCCTGTCTGTATATTTTAGATACTCTTTTGCAGGTTTAAGGGAATACAATAAGCTTCAAAAAAGAGTTAGAAAATTAGAAAAATCTATCTGAGAATATTCCCCAACTGAATAATTAATTTAGAGCATATTCTGATATTGCTGCTGGCCATTATTGACAGTCGCTGATATACTGATATTGTTGTAAAATTTTGGTGACATTAAAAATTGTGAAAAGTACGTATTTCTACAACGATCTTCCTTATGTGGAAGAGTTTAAAGATATAACGAACGAACGTCTTTTCAGGGATGCTCCTGTTGACTGGTTTGTTGTAGTCTCAGATGTAAAAGGCTCCACTATTGCTATTGATGAAGGAAGATATCATGATGTAAATTTTGTAGCCTCTTGTGCAACGACTGCTGTTTTGAATATTGATAAAAATATTGAATTTCCTTTTGTTTTTGGTGGAGATGGGTCGACAATACTTATTCCTCCTGAATATGTTGATAAAGCTTGCGATGTTTTAAGAGATACACAAAAATTCTCAGAAAAAATTTTAACATTCATCTTAGAATTGGATTTGTTCCAGTTATAGACATTTTAAGAAGTCGTCATAAAATTAAAATAGTAAAACTAAAAGTTACAAATAATTACTTCCAAGCGGTTTTTCATTGAGGGGGTTTAGATCACGCTGAGTTTCTTGTAAAAACTATCCTAAGTACCAGATAAAAACGAAAGAAGTTAAGAATAAAGCAGACTTCTCGGGATTAAAGTGTGTCTGGCAAGATATTCCTAGTAAGAAAGATGAAATTGTAATTCTTTTAATAAAGGCAAAAATTAACGAGAAATAAATTTAGAAACAATAGCCACTGACTTTTCGTCATTAAAGTTTATTGATCGCTCCAAAACTTTTACATTGTTTTTCGATCCATACTTTATCATTACATTAATACTATTATCACCAGTAGATGTTCTCTCAAAGCATTCTTTTAACTCTAATAACTTTTCTTTTTCTTTAAAATCCCTTAAATCTAGCTCAACTTTCTTTGGAGGAATTAAAATATTGGCAGGCTCTATCTTATCAATAATTATCGTTTTTTCTTCATCTCTTTCATTTACAGTGCCTTCAATAATAAAAGGTCTTGCTTCAACAACAAGTCTAAGATCGTTTAAAGTTTTAAAAATTTTTGGAAAGATAACAGCACTGCAAGTTTGTTCAAGATCTTCGATAAGAAGTATAGCCATTTGTTCGTTCTTAGCCTTAGTTCTTAAAACTTTAATATTGCTAAACATTCCAAGTAACTTTACTTTATCCCCTGTTCTAAGTTTTTCGATATCTGAAGTTTTTGAAAGATTTTCTAGTAGTGGTGCCCAAATAAAATTCTGTAAAGGATGTGTTGAGACAAATACACCCATTAACTCTTTTTCCCATTCTATTTTTTCTCTATCAGTTGCATCAGTAAATGATGGAAAGGGAGTTTTGTCCACTTGCTCAAGACCATCATGTTCGCTCTCGACACTAAATAGTCCAGCTTGGCCTACTTCTTTTGCTTTTTCTTTAGCTGATATTTTTTCAAAAACTTCTGAGCATATTTTTAAAAGCGCATTTCTATCTCCAAAATCATCCAATGCTCCAGCTTTAATTAAACATTCAACAGCTCTTTTATTAATATTTTTACTTCCAACTCGATAAACAAAATCATCAAAATGTTTAAACTCACCTCTTTGATTTCTTTCTCTAATTATTTTTTCACATAGCTTTTTACCAACATTTTTTATTGCTCCTAATCCGAACCTAATTCCATCTTTTCCTTCAGGATTAAAATACACATCAGACATGTTTATGTTTGGAGGTAAAACTTTATATCCAAGTCTCTTTGCTTCACCAATATCAATAACAATTCTATCTGTGTTTTCAATATCCGCATGCATTAATGCTGTCATGAATTCTAGTGGGTAGTTCCCTTTCAGATATGCGCACCAGTAAGCTACAGCAGCATAACTAGCAGCGTGAGCCTTATTAAATCCGTAAGATGCAAAAGGCTCAAGCTGTTTCCAGATTTCGCTTGCAATTTCCTCTCCATATTGAGAATAATTTTCGACAAAGTACTTTTTAAAGTCCTCTTCTTTTTCTTTTAATATGTCTAATTGTTTTTTCTTAAGTGCATTTCTAATTACATCTCCTTCTCCAAGAGTAAATCCTCCAAGTTGCATACAGATTTGTAGAAGTTGTTCCTGATAAACTGGAAAGCCAAGAGTTGCTTTTAATATTGGTTCAAGTTCAGGAATTAAATAATTAGCTTCTTTATCTCCATTTTTAATCTTAATATAATCTGGAATGTAAGCCATAGGTCCAGGTCTGTAGGCAGCTGCCATAAAACATATGTCAGTCATTGTTGTAGGTTTTAGGTCTACTAAATATCTTTGCATCGGAGGAGACTCAAACTGAAAAACTCCAATTGTTTCACCGTTTCTAAATACTTCAAAAGCCTTTTGATCATAATTTTCAGGAGGTTCATCAGGATCTACATTAATATTTTCTAGGTCAATTTTTATTCCATGTCTTTTTTCAACATAAAGAATACAATCTTTAATAATAGTTAAAGTTCTAAGTCCAAGAAAGTCGAACTTCATGAAATCTAATTTATCGATCCAAGTTCCATCCATTTGAGTTACTAAAAGATCTGGATCTTTTAAGTCTTTTTGATATGCCATAAACTCATCGATTGGACCTGGAGTAATTAAGTAACCTGCTGCGTGCACTCCAGTATGTCGATTTAATCCTTCAATTTTCTTTACAACTTCACCAAGCCTTTGTAGCCTTGGATCAGAATCTACCATTTCTTTAAATTCTGGATCTTCCCCCATCATCTTTTCAAAAGTAAATGGTTTTCCGAAAAGAACAATAACTTTTTTAGAAAGTTTGTCTGCTGTTGCTAAATCAATATTCATCACTCTCGCAACATCTCTAATAGCAGCTTTTGTTGCTAGTTTTCCGAAAGTAATAATTCCTGCTACAGATGTTTCTCCATATTTTTCTCTAGCATAATCAATTAACTCTTCTCGTCTATCGTCTTGGATATCCATATCAATATCAGGAGGAGAGGCTCGCTCTAGATTTAGAAATCTTTCAAAAACCAGCCCCCATTTTAGAGGTTCAACATTAGTAATGCCTAAACAATATGAAACTAAGCTTCCTGCAGCAGATCCTCTAACACCAACAACAATTTCATTCTTTCTTGCAAATTGCATTAAATCTCCAACAACTAAGAAGTAATTGTTGTATCCCATTTTCTCAATTACCATTAATTCATAATCAAGTTGTTTTTTAATTTCTTCTGGTAAGTGTTTTTTAATTTCGTCTATAGAAAAAGTGCTAGGGTCTTTTTTAGGATCGTCAGTAGTATATTTATTGTAAGCTCCTTCATAAACCTGTTTTGAGAGTTCATCTCTTGCAGTAGAATTTTCAGGTAAATTCCAATAATGCGGTTGAACTCTATCAGGTTTTAAATTTATCTTTTCTATTTTTTCATTTATTTTTAAAGTTTCCTCTAAAACTTCTGGAATGTCAGAAAAATCTTTTTTTAATTCTTCAGGAGTTTTTATATATGTTTCGACATATCCATTCATAGCACTTGGATCATCTAAACTTTTTCCATCTCTAATACAGAAAAGAATCTTCTGAGTATCTTTATCATCAGCATCTAAGAAGTGAGCATCTGTAGTTGCTACAATTGGAATATTAAATTGTTTTGAGTAATCGTATAGTTTCTTATTTACCTTAACTTGTTGTTTTAATGTTTCTAATTGATCTTCTTGTTCAGAGATAGGTAGCTTAGCTATTAATGCTTTATCAATTTCATCCTCACATCGAATTCCATTTCTTTGTATCTCAAGATAAAAATCGTCTTTAAAAGTTCCATGAAGCTCTTTTAACCACCATTCAGCTTTATCATACTCACCTCTTACAATATATCTCGATAATGGACCTGCAAGACAAGCTGAAGTACAAATTAATCCTTCTGAATGCTTCTTTAATAAATCTAAATCAATTCTAGGTTTATAGTACATTCCATCAATGTGGGATTTAGTTACAAGCTTAATTAAATTTTTATAACCTATGTCATTCTTTGCAATTAAAAGAAGATGATAATATCTGATTCCATCAACATCAGATCTTAAGGTCATATCTGTTGGAGCAAGGTACATTTCGCATCCAATTATTGGCTTAACATCAAAATCCTTAGACATTTTCCAAAATTCAGGAGCACCGTATAAAACACCATGATCTGTTATTGCAACAGCTTCCATACCGGAATTTTTAACTTTTTCAAAAAGTTTCTCTGTTCGATTTAGACCATCCAACAGTGAGTATTGTGTATGAACATGTAGGTGAACGAAATCAGCCATATGGAAATTATTAATACTCAATTTTATACTAACGAACTTATTTCTGCTCTAGAATTGGGAGTATAAATTATATTTTAAATAGAGTCTCTACTATAAATATAGATAGATAATGATTAAACAAATGAATAAACTTATTAAATTTATGATTTGAGTATTTACTACTAACCCATAACAGCTCTCATTGAGAGCCAAAGATCATTTTTTGTACTGAAAGCAGCAGTGTAGGATGCAATAGGATAGGAAGCACTTTTTTCCGCCTTTATAGGCACTCTTCGCATATCTCCCTTTTGGTTATACATTGTTATGTTACTTCCAACTAACATTATATTTACTTTATTTTGAATACAGAATCTCTTAACTTTTCCTTCAAAATTTTTATCTTTCTTTTCTTTTCTTCCTAGAAGAATACCTAAGTCTTTTAGATCCATTACAAAAACAATATGTTCTACGAAATCTAAAAGAATTAAGTCAATTAATGTTGCAGAAGATCCTGTTACAACCCAAGTTTTTCCATGATATTGCTGCATAATATGTTTAATTGAGGCATATTGAACTAACTCATTTTTAATATCTCCAAGAAAAATTGTATCTGCTTCTTGAACAAGATGCTCTAACTCACTAGCTTTAATTCGCTTCTTTGTAGTTACTTCATCAGTCAAGTGTTCAAAAGTGAAAATTGAGAGGTTAGTTCTATAATCTGCACATGCTTTAATTACAGCTTCATTATGAGTGTCATCCTGAGCAATATATAAAAGATTTCCATTTTTATTTAAGTGTGACTTAGTATTAGGTACCCAAAGAGCTTCTCTTTCTCCAGGACCACAATAAAGCTCAATTTCTCTAGGAAGCTTAATATCTATGACATAAGCTTTTTCAACCTTTGGATATAAAAGTGAGAAAGTTGAATCTGGTTCGTAATGTGGGGTAGGTTGATCAATAGCAATAATTGGCTTACTAAAATGAGCAACTCTTTTTATAATATCTCTAAATCTTTTTAAAAGCTTTGATCCTTCTAGTCCTGTTCCAACCAATGCTTCTATAATTACATCATGTTTTTCAATATCTTTTGCAAACACATCTTGTTTAACAGTTAGGTTATTCTCCTTTTCTGATCTCTCTAGAACGTCTGAGAAAATATCACGAGTAATTTGACTTTCGATTTGTTGTTTTCTCCCAGCTAAATAAACAGTTACATTTTCTGCCCCAATACAACTTAAATGAAAAGCTGTAGCTAATCCATCTCCCGAGTTACCACCTTTCCCACAAATAACAGCGTAACTTTTAGTTTTCCCATATTTCTCTATTATTTTCTCAGCAATCAACCTTCCTACTTCGTCATAGAAAGCAATTAAATCTATGCCTAAACTTTGCGCATTTTTTAATAGGATGTCAGCCTCTGTATAGTCAAATTCCATACTTTTAGTTTACATAAATATCTGTCTGAAAGGTAGTAATCTTAAAGGTTATATTGATCTTTATTTTTTAAGGCCTTAGACATCTCATCTATAAATTTTAGCTTTGCTTCCTCTATAGAAATGTTGCTAATTTGTCCACCACCAGCTCCAAAATGACCTCCTGCTGTAAATCCAATTTTTTCTAGTACCCTTTGAATAGAAACATTATCTCCATAATTTCTTGTTCTCCAACCTGTATTTACTCCTCCTTCAAGTGCTTCTTCAAACATAATTCCATAGTTATAGCCTTCTATAATTCTCATAAACACTTCAACATAATATTTATGAATACTTTTTAATCTCCAATTTTCACCAAATTTTTCTTTTAACTTTTCATTTTTATCTGAATCTATAGCTAATAAAGTTGTTTCTAACTCAGGGTAAAATTCAGTATTTTCTATTCCAAAGGATAAAAACAACATACTATCTTTGTCTGTACTCATGTTTACTACTTCATCATGTCTAGCACCTGCTTGAATTAGATCTTCAGCAAAGCTATAAATTCCAGGATACATTTCATTTTTGAAATACCTGCTATCATCAATTAATGCATAATACATCCATGTTGCAGAATCTTCATTTAATTTAATTTTGGAATCTTTAATTAAGTAATCATAGATAATTTTTGCAGTACAAATATCATCAATTCTTAATGCTAATGGAACTTCTGAATGAAAAGCATCTTTCGAATGATGATCAATTGAAATTAAATTGTCTTTTCCTGTCTTTTCTAAAACACTTTTATAGTTATTTGTAAGTAATAAATTCCAAGAAGAAGAATCTAAAAGAATAATTAAATCATATTTTTCCCAATTAACATTATTAACTTGAGAAACATCAATATCTTTAAGATTAGGAAAGTGTTTTAATTTTTCAGTAATTGAAGAAAATATAACTAAATCAGTTTCTTTATTATAATTTTCTTTTATCCACCAGTTTAGGGTAAGACCTGATCCTAGTGAGTCAGGATCAACTGGCCTAGAACATACTATTAAGATATTTTCAGAAGAGCTTATTCTATCTTTAATTTTAGAAGCTATTTTTTCTTTTTCTGTCATTACTCAACAAATATTGTTATTACTTTTTCCTGAGTTACAAATCCTACACTCACTCCAACTCTAATAGTATTTAATCCTGGTTCTAAATACTCCTGAATTCCACCAGGATTACTAAGATTAAGATTTTCTTCATTTCTAATTACTGTTTTACCTGCTTTATTTATTTCCCACATAACATTAAAGTTTAGACTTGGGTCACCCCATTCTTTTTCTTCAATAACAGGAGTAACTATAAGTTCGAATAGATTTAGCGGATCATCAAGTTCAGTATATTTAACTTCTAGTACAATTTGATTTCTATCTGTTACAGAAATACTGTCAGGTTGTGGCTCAGGTCTCAAATAAATTGCACCTATCGTTCCAAATCCCATTAACATTACAACTGCTAAGGCAAGAGGTTTGCCTATAAATCCATATCTAGGTGTTGTAAGATATTTAATTCTTTTTTGTTGTTTGTATGCAATAAAGCCTAGAACTGATAAAGAAATAATTGCTATAGCTAATACTCCTAGTAAAACTGAATATTGATCTTGTGAAATGCTATTCTCCATTTGAAAATTGTAATGTATTTAAAAATTGCTGAAATTCATTTAATTCTCCTGAATTTAAATTTTGGTCGTCAATATATAAAGAACCAGAATGAACACAAATCTTTTCACTCAAACAACCATAAACCTGCCTGTAAACTATTACATCTGAATTAAATAAATTTAGTTCTTCAGATTTTAAGGAGTAGTTACCTAATGTAACACTATCCTCACTTCCAATTGTAGCATCAGAAAGCTTTATTTCTGATAAAGCTGAAATATAAAAGTATTTTCCTGATTCACTTAGTATTTCATAAATCTCGCAACTTTCTTCAGAACAATCAAATAATGTTCCTCTTGAATTCCCATACCTTGTCATTACCTCGTAGGACTGACCTAAATTAACTATTTCATTATCAATTTGAATACTTTTAGAATCAGACACAGGAAGTATTTTTACATCGGGATTTCCAATAAAAGTGTTTGAAGCATCTACTGTCTGTATTGAATTAACACTAACATCATCAGTTTTATTTCTAGATTGAATAAGGAAGTTAATAGTAACTGCTAAAAGTATTAACCCAAGAACAGTTGAGAAAAAGATTCCGTACATTGCTCCTAAAGCTGATCTTTTTATATTCATCCAGAGAATGAAAATAATATGATAATATAAGGTAAGTATAAATAATTTCTTATTCCCTGTAAACGATGACTGAAAAGCTTACAAAAAAGCTTAAAGAGAAGAATTTAAAAGTTGCTCCGGTAGATGAAGAAACTTCTGAGCTTCTTAAAGATCTAGCAAGGAAAACAAATGAGTATCCCTCAGATATTATTAAAGCTGCGGTATTCATGCTTGCAAAGTCCCTGGGCCACCAAGTTGTTTTAAGATATCCTAAGTCAGAGTGGGAGTTAATCATTAACGGCTTTCGAGGTTACAAGCCAAGATTCAATCTAGATCCTAAAAATGAGCAACGTTAAAGCTTCAAACGAAAAAGGAGAAACTTCAAGTTCAGCTGATGATTATGAGGTATTTGATCAGGAACTTTTAGGTGAAGAGTTTAGTGATGGATATGAAGAAGGTTATGTAGATGCTGCTGGAGCTCCTCAAGTTTCTGAGACAATAGCTGCAAAAAATCAGGATCCTATTTTCATTAAAAGAGAAGATACAAAAAGTCGATTAGCAATAATCTATACGACTTTAACTTTTCTAGTTTTCTTTACTGTAATGGGTATCGTTGTTTTAGATGGTCTTGCTAGAAAAGTGAGCATTATCGATAATCTTGAAGTTGTAATTCCTTTAATCTCAGGGGTATTTCTAGGAACGTTAGGGTTTGTGCTTGGTTACTACTTTAGAAAAGGAGAAGAAGAAAAGCAATGATATCTGCTATCATAGACTTATGAGCCTAAATATACTTATACCAACTCAATCAAAATCTATAAAGATACCTTTATATGCAACCTCAGTAAAAGCAGGTTTCCCAAGCCCCGCAGATGATTTTATCGAGAGAAAACTTGATTTAAACGACTATTTAATAAAACATCCAACAGCTACATTCTTTGTAAGAGCAGAAGGTGACTCAATGAAGAATATTGGCATTCATCCAGGAGATTTATTAGTTATAGATAGATCTTTAGAAATTACAGATGGAAAAATTGTAATAGCTGCAATAGATGGAGAATTTACAGTTAAAAGGGTTAAAAAAGTTAATGGAGAGTTATTTCTAATTCCAGAAAATGAAAACTACAGGCCGATAAAGATCGATACAACTGATGAATTCCAGATTTTCGGAGTTGTTTCCCATGTTATTAAAACTTTAATATAAAAATTATATAATTAGTTAAATTATAATATTCTAAAATGGTAAATGAAACAGGTATCGAAGGAATATATGATCAAATTCATCAAGAAGATATTTATCAAGTTACTAATCCTACTACAGATCAATTCCAGATTTTTAGGGAAAGAACTATAGCAAAAGGTGGGACGCTTATAAATCTTGCTAATTCTCATACTATGTCAATGTTAGGATCACAAGATATGGATACAAGTTCAATAGAAAGATTAGCAAAATCATTTACTAGTAGTGATTTCATTCTTATGATAACACCATCCGGTGAAAAATCCTTAGCATTATCAGTAGACGTTGAAATACTCGCAGAACAGATCAGCCCTTTGTTTAACGAAGAATTAGAATTGATATGCCTGGTTATCACATATATAAAATATAGTTGCTGAACTTAGAAACTTTTATGGTCCTATTTATAGCGGACTATTACACGCATATCATGGAAGACTAAAAATGAAAGAAGCAGACCCAACGTTCACTCTACCTGCAAAGATTACTCCTGAAGCAATTAGTGCTTTTCGTAACGATCTAGAATATTATGAACTAACAATACAAGGATTTGAAAAACTTTTAGAATTACTTGGAGAAGATTTTGACATCAGTATACCTGAAACATTAAAAGCTGAACCATTTAAAGATTTAGTTAGAAATTTAAGAGAGGATTTTGAAATATACAAAAATATGCTTACAGAATCGGAAGATTTAATTAATCAATTTACAAAGACATAAAAATTATTTTTTATAATTTCAATATGACGGATTTAGTAGACAAACGATTATCAACAGATGATTTAACAGTTAGATTTGGAGATGCAACTATAGAAATACCTCGAGACAGGGTTTATACATATGATAATGAACAGGGAGTATTAGGAAAAGTAGGAACTATGCTGGACGATGGCACAGTTTATTTATCTTCAACACATACTAAACTTTTTTTTAGAACTACTAATCCGGAACTAAATTTATTTAATCCTGAAGATTTTACTCTTTTTGTAGATGAGAAAAAAGGGAAAGTGAAAAGTGCCTTACTTACCTCAACCGATAGATTAGCTGAAAGCCTAAGAAATATATTTGCAACAATTCCTTCGGATGGCTCTCACGCATCTCAATCATATTCGGCTTATAATGCTCTTTTGAATGAATTTAGAAATATCTCTGTAAATCTTCCTCTCTCAATTGAAACGGTTCTGGAAAAACAAAGAAATGGAAATCTTCCTCCAAATTTTATAACAGAGGCTAGGATTTTAGATTGAGAAAATAAGTTGCAACTTACACATCTTAGACTACAAGGTTATGAGAGATTATTAGAACAGTTAGGTTCTGAGTTTGATCAAGACTTTCCATTGGGATGGATGACCATTCCAAAGAGTAGACTCAGTAAGGAAGATGATGGTGAAACTGAAAATGATCATTTCTCCTTTAGTCAAACTATTGAAGGTGTAAGGGAAAAAATTACTCAATACGAGAAAATTTTAGAAGAATTGAAAGAGTCAAGTAATACTGCTTAAAAATAAGTCTTTAAGTACGAGTATATCTTTTTCAACAAGAAGGTTTTTACTTAACTTTATTATAGATTTATCTTTTTTATATAGGTACATGTTATAAACAGTTAATAAAGCAACATTTCTCATAACAGTTGAGGCAGGACAGTAAACGTAACCTCCTTCCTTCGTAACCATTCTTCTGAAATCCTGAATAATGTATTTAGATTCAAGTCGGATTAAAGCCTCAGCAGCAAATACATTTGGATCTGAGTTGAAACTTAATCCTTTTAATACCTTATTTAATTTATTATTTTGAGAACTTACTAATCCTAATTCCCGAATTATAGTTAAATAATAATCATCAGAAATCATATTATAACGAAATCCTACTGACCTTAAATTCTCTAATGCAAGTTCTGCTGCTTGTGCTGCATAACCGCCTGCAACTAAATGAACATGTGTAAGAAAATTTACTGTAGAACCTTCGTATGCATTAAGAACTAAAGGAATAATTTCTTTAAAATCATCAGTAAATGCTGGACCAAAAATAAGACTTGCTGACATTGCATTCTCCCATGTCACCCCTCTTTCTACTGTCCATCGCATAGCTACGTTCATAGTATGGACTAAATCTCTTGTCAGTCTTTGAATAACTTCGCTTCTATGTCCTTCCGCTCCATAATATGTATACTGTCCTTGATTTAATTGATAGAGTAGTCGTATATCTGAAGGAGGTACAAGACCTTTAGAGACATAGTTATCAATTCTTTCTCTTTGTGATATTGGTTGTATATCATCTTCAGAATGATTAAATCTATGGTCATTCATATTGTTATAATTAAGTTAGTGATTTTACCAAATGAAGTCTAAGATCTACGCATTAATTGATTGTAATAACTTTTTCGCATCTTGTGAAAGAGTGTTTAATCCTATACTTATTAATAAGCCAATCGCAATTTTATCTAATAATGATGGGTGCATTATTGCTAGATCTTCAGAAGTAAAGAAGCTGGGCATTCCTATGGGTGCACCATTTCATGAATGGAAGCATGTTATTGATCAATATAATGTACATATATTTTCTGCTAACTTTCATTTATATGGAGATATGTCTAATAGAGTGATGAAAATTCTTGAGCAGTTCTCTCCTGACGTACAAATCTATTCTATTGATGAAGCGTTTATTGATCTTTCGCATGTAAAAATAAATGATCTTTATGAATATGGTAAAAATATTAGAAATACAATACTGAAGTGGACAGGGTTACCTGTGTCTGTAGGAATAGCTTCAACAAAAACTTTAGCGAAAGTAGCTATTGATCATGCGAAAAAACATGAAAAATATAAGGGATGCTTTGTAATTGACTCAGATAAAACAGCTAATAAAGTCTTAGAACAGTTTCCTCTGGAAGATATTTGGGGAATAGGATATCGACTGACAATAAGGTTGAATGGAGTCGGAGTATATACTGGGCTTGATTTTAAGAAATTAGATCCAAGTTGGGTTAGACAGGAAATGAGTGTTACAGTACAGAGAACTCTAATGGAACTTAATGGAATTCATTGTATTGAAGGGGTTGAAAACAAAGAAGTAAAAAAACAAATTATAAGTTCAAGATCTTTTGGAAGAAAGGTAACAAGTTTGAACGAACTTAAAGAATCTGTTGCAAGTTATGTCGCAAGAGCTTCTGAAAAATTAAGAAGACAAAAATCTGTCTGTAGTTTTATTGGGGTAAGTGTTCGAACTAATAGATTTGCCTCAAGCGAAAAAGAGTACCATAATTCATATTATATTTCCCTAGAGACGCCAACAGATTATCTTCCCGATTTAACGAAAGCTGCGCACTTTTGTTTAGAGCAGATTTATAAGAAAGGGGTTGTTTATAAAAAGTCTATGGTTCAGCTTGGAGGTTTAGTACCTAGAGATAGTCAAAAAATTAATATGTTCAATCCTGAATATAATACAGAAAAGAATAAGATAGTAATGGGAGCTTTTGATCAGATTAATAGAGAATGGGGGAGCGGGGCTATTAAAACTGCAGCAATGGGCGATAAACAGACATGGCGAGCTAAGAGTAATCTTCGAAGCCCAAGATATACAACTAGTTGGGATGAGATAGTTTCAGTTAAGAATTAACAACTTTTTGTAATTCAGTCCATAAGTTATCTTCAATCTCAATTTCGCCTGAAGTAACAACTTCATTTTGAAAATTATTTCCTCGTTCTCCAGGAATAAAAATCTCTTCAACATTATCTATTCTTCTTGCGGATTTAACCTTATTAATTATTTCTGTAACACTTTTCCTAAAATCGTCTTTGCTTAAAAATATCTCTGGATCAATAGGAACGACTAGATTACCAGCGTTGTCACTATCATTATTAAATGAGTCCGCTTTAACAAAAGCTCCTGCTAAAATTTGGACAATTAAAGCGAGTCCTGAACCTTTATGTCCTCCAAATGTTTTTAGCGCTCCAGACATTATTTCTGCAGGGTCATTAGTTTCATTACCATTTTTATCGAATCCTACTTTGTCAGAAAGTTTTTTCCCTGCAGTCTTAGCCTCAATTAATCCATAATAAGCCATAGCTGAAGTGGGCATATCTAAAATTATTGGATCAGACTCAGTGGGAATTCCGAAAGCTAGTGGATTTGTACAAAATCTTGCCTCGTTTGCTCCAAAAGGGGCGTTTGTTTGAAACGGTGCAGATGCAAATGCAATTCCGATTAAGCCTTGTTCTGCAATTTTATTAACGTAATATCCTAGTGCTCCAGTTGACTCACTTGTATCGTGGTTCCCTGCAATTCCTACTCCTATTTCAATTGCTTTCTTAGTTGCTATATCTACTAATTTATCCATAACAACCATAGCATGAGTATAATTTCCATATTTAGTAAAGCTGAGACTTTAGTTTCTTTCTCAATAGTAGGTTCTTTTCCCGTTTCAATTCTTGGAATACCATTTCCAATCAACTTTACTATGCCTTGATTATTACCTCTTAACTGAGCATAAAGTAAGACTTTTTTGATTATTTCAGCCTCATTATCCTTATACCAATACTTCTTTACAGCGTTTAGTGTGATTGACTCTAATTCTTTAAGCTTAACTTTCATAGTCTTCTTTAAAATTTATTTTATTGAAATGATTTTAGCAATAAGATAGGGAACTTTATTAAAAGTTAAAACTTGAAAATCAGCATTAATTCTTATTTTATGACCTAAGCCATCTACAAATTCTATCTCTCTAGTTCCTTTTTTTGACTTTATTAAATCTAACAGTATCTTTATAGCTTCATCTAATTCTGCAGTTACTAAAGTTGTCGCTTTTTTCCTATAATCTCACTTTACTCATATTTAAATATATCAAGTGCATTTGGGCTTATCCATTCAAATGTTGAAGTAAACATATCAATAATAATGTCTGGATTATTAATAATTTTCTTTGCTTTTATGAAAACTTCTTTTTGCATAAACTTTTAGTAAATGGAGCCGGAGGGGATCGAACCCGCAACCTCATTAATGCCATCCATGCGCTCTAGCCAATTGAGCTACGGCCCCTGATATTCATATTATAACTTTATTATTACAATTTTTGTAATAAGGACTTGTCACTTTTAATGGTAATTTTAGTCTTATAAATAGAGAAATTTATATTTATTTATTTTAGTTTCTATGAAAAAGATGTTTTTGTTTTCGATAATAGTCTCCCTATCCTTTCTTTTCTTAACAATTGTTTTAGGGATTAATAAAGTTAATGCGCAAGAAGCAACAACCCCTATTTATAGATTTTATAGCCCCGTCTCCCTAGCGCACTTCTATACTGCTGATTCAGCTGAGGCAGAATACGTTAAAAATACTAATCCAAACTGGAATTACGAAGGGATTGTATTAGAAGCTTACAAATTCGATGGATCTTGTAGTAATGGAACAGAAGTTTATAGATTCTATAATCCTTCTAAAGAAGTTCATTTCTATACACCTTCTGAAGCTGAGAAAGAATATATTGAAGACACAAATCCTAATTGGGATTATGAGGCAGTAGCTTATTGTGCAGAGACTACACAATCTTCACAAAGCTCAGTTCCTGTATTTCAATTCTGGAGTAATATTAGACAAGCCCATGTATTTACTGTAGATGTGCCTGAAAAAGATTATATTGAGGGAGATTTATCTTCTATATACGAGTATGAAGGAATAGTTTTTTACGTATTTCCTAAAGTACTAAACTTAAATGCTTTTGAAAATAACAATGTTTTTATGTCTTCTTTTGAATAAGTAACAACTATTGATGATAGATATTTTGATACTAATTTTGAATATACATTAACTGACAATACAGATTTAACATACCCATTAAGCGCACAAGTTTATGCAGATCATTTATTCATTAAAACTGTAAATCCTTCAGTAATTATGGTTTTTAATCCTAATGGAGATTTAGTAGCAAGAAGTCTATTAATTCCAGATGGTTGCGGAGGAGGACAACAAGAGTTCATTATTGTTAACGATTCTATGTTTACAATTTGTACTGATGAAGCAAGAGAGAGTCAGTTTCCTGGTGAATATGATATTTTAGAACTTGATTTGCAATCTGGACAAATAGTTAATACTTGGACTCAATCTATGGGGTTCCCAGGAACTTCAAACATTAGCTTTGTTTACTTTAACGGTGATCTTTGGGTAGATTCATTCGATGGAGTAGCAAGGATTGATTTAGCTACAGGTTCAGTTCGAGGATGGGAGTCTGTTTTAGCTGTAAGTACAGGAGTAGATGTTGATTTATTTGTTGCTAATGGAGAACTTTGGGGAAGAATTAACTCAAATGCATATACAACAGGTGGATTAGTTAGATGGATTGAATCATCACAAAGCTGGTATTCATATACATTAAATACATTCCCTGAATCAGAAAGCAGAATGGATATGTTTGATTTCTTCATTTCAAACGAAACTGGAAGATTAAGATTTACATATAGAAATAATAACGATCAAAACATTTTAGTTGAATACAATCCAGCTACAAACAATTTTTAAGTTAAGTATAGATTCGGATCATTTGATGAGTACTATAATTGGTTAGATACTGCTGCAGAACTTAATAGAGATATTAATTTCATAGAATACAATTAAACTACAGGAGAAGTTTCTTTCCAGAAAAGCACAGGCGATTTTGTAACTCTTACTCAGAAAGGAGGTGACGCTTTAGCAGCTTCAAAAATTGGAGATAGTATATATAGTCTTTACTCTGATAGAGTAACTAAGGTAAATGTAACAGATTTAGTTGAGGAGACAGTTTATTCTTCTGCTACTCCATTTACTTATGGATATCCTTTTGGATTACCTAATGAAGAACAGACTTGGGTTCATGACACTGCTAGAAATAATTTATTAGTATTTGATCAAACAACTTGCGGTGATTGTGGAACAACGGACCTTAATGCTCAGTTAATAATCTTTGATGTAGCTACAGAAACATTGTCATTTATCCAAATGCCAAGCTACTTCACAGGAGTAGAATTAAGTGTTGAAGGAGATAACGCAGTTCTAAGAAACTCCTATACAAATGAAATTGTTCATTCAGTTTCTTTAATTTAAGACGAATCTGCTCAATAATTAAAGAGTCCGCATAAAGTGGGCTCTTTTTCTCTGAAAAGTTTAGTGTTTAGAGTTATAATAGTTTTGTTTTTATGAAAAACATAGTCAGACTTATAAAAATTTCTAAGCCATTACATAAAGTTATGTACTCTATACTTGGGCTTTCTATCTTTACTTCATTATTAAGACAGATAATTCCTATTATTTCAAAAGTTGTTGTAGATGAGATTCAATTACAAATAGAAACTGGAGATGCGAGTATAAATAAGATGTTTTTATTTATAGGTATAGGATTTGGATTAAGTATTTTTAACATTGCACTAGGTTCAATTTCACAAAGAATTGGAGACCATTTTGGAGGAGAATTAAGAAGATTTTTAATTACAAAATTTTATAACCATATCTTCAGACTTCCTCAAAGCTACTTTGATACCGAAATTTCAGGAAAAATAGTTAACCAGCTAAATAGAGGTATTGTTGCAGTTCAAGGGTTTATGAATACAGCTTCAAATTTTATTTTCCCTAATATTCTGTTAAGCATTTTTACAGTAGTGACTATGTTTGTATTTAGTCCACCTGTTGCTATGTTTACATTGCTTCTATTCCCTATTTACATAGGTTTAAGTCAGTATTCTGCTAAGAAATGGGGAGAGAAAGAAGTAGGTAAAAATAAACATGAAGATATAACAAGAGGAAGAATTCAGGAAGTTATAACTAATATGAAGTTAGTTAAAGGCTATATAAATCAAAAGAAAGAATATGACTTTGTAGATTCTGAACAAGTAGAAGTTAATAAAATTTTTGCAAAACAAAGTAGAACATTTCATATTTTTGATTTTCTTAGAAATTTCAGTTTAGAATTGATTCTTTTAGGAATGAATGTTGTGATTTTTTATAATGCTTTTATTGGGAACTATACATTCGGAGATGTCTTTCTTTTAACTCAGCTTATAATGCAGGCAAGAATCCCTCTTTTCGCTATGTCATTTATTTTAACTCAGATTCAACAGACTGAAGCTGGAACGAAAGAATTATTTGAAATTTTAGATCTTGAACAAGTTGAACAATATGATAAAGAATATTCTGCTGAGAATTTAGTTGGAAGAAAAATTGAATTCAAAAATGTTTCTTTTGGATATGAAAAATCTGAGAAAAATGTTTTAAAAAAAATTGACTTTACAATTAATGAAAATGAAAAAGTAGCTTTAGTAGGTCATTCTGGAGCTGGAAAAACAACTATCATTAATCTAATTATGAAGTTCTATGATCCTACAGGAGGTTCAATTCTTGTAGATGGAAAGGATTATAATGATCTTTCACATAATGAAGTTAGATCAATGATATCATTAGTTTTCCAAGAAAATGAGCTTTTTTCTACAACAATTAGAGAAAATGTAGCTTATGGAATGGAAGTTAGCGATGAAAAAATTATTAGCGCTCTAAAAGCTGCAAATGCATGGGATTTTGTAGAAAAATTTGAAAACAAGTTAGATACTCAAGTTGGTGAAAGAGGAGTTAGATTGTCTGGTGGACAAAAGCAAAGAATACAAATTGCTCGAGCAATTCTTCATAATACACCTATTGTTATTATGGATGAAGCAACTAGTAATTTAGATTCAAAATCTGAAAATGAAGTTCAAACAGCAATGGATGCGTTAATGAAAGACAGGATTGTAATTATTATTGCTCATAGATTCTCAACTATACAAAATGTAGATAAAATTATTGTTCTTGGCGATGGAAATATTGTTGATTCAGGAACTCCTAAAGAACTTTCTTCAAGAGAAGGTATTTATAGAGATTTATTAAAATACCAAATTGAGGGAGATAAAAAATTGTTAGAAAATTTTGAGATTTATTAATGGCTAATAAATACAAAGATCACTCATCGAATAATCTAACCTCATTTTTCTTTCAACAAAACGAACTGGATTTTCATCTTTACGATAAACTTGATCCTTTTGAAGTTGAAAAAATTCTTTTTGAGTTTATCGAAGATAATTACTTACTTGGAAACAAATTCTTATTAGTAATAACTGGTCACGGTAAGTTAGTAAGGCCTTTAGTAAGAAAACTTCTCCCAAAGAACAAATTAGTCTCTGAATTTAAATCTGCAAACCTTTATAATGGAGGTAAAGGTGCTTTTGAAGTAATTCTTCACGATTAGTTTTTTCAAATTAAGTTCACTCAAATGCTTTAGTTATAAGTTTCTTTTATAATATTAAAAATGAAGAGCTTTTAGAATTTGTTGCTCATATTGTCGCTTGTAATCCAATGCTGATAATGGGAAAACTACTTTCACACTAGATAGAATTTGACAAAATCACACTTTCAAAATATATTGCAGTGCTCTATGTAATATTATTGATGCTATTTTTTGATGTCAGATCTTAAACCCCCAGATGATAATGATTTAGTAAGAGAAACTGTCGAAATTGCTGCAGTTAACAGGGATCCTGTTAATGCTCTTTTAGAGGACAAGAAAGTTATCTTAGATTCTAAAGGACATGGGTTAGGAATTAGGGTTGAAATAGATCAATCTGTTATTGATAAATTTGAACAAGTTGCATCATTTTATAGATCAACTTCTGAAGTTGAACTCGAAAGATTTTCCGCTTACCTAGTATCTTGTACATATGATCTTCTTGAGCTATTTTCAAGCATTGGTTTTAGCTCAGACATAGATAATCCACATAGAATTAGAATATTCTTTGGAGGTTCAACAACAGGAGAGCTTGATAAAAAGATTTTTAATGAAAGAAGAATTACAGGTGTCGTTTTAATGAGGGCTGAAGTAGAGAATTTAAAACCGTTTCCTGTTATGTTTAAACTTGCGAGAGGGTTTTATATTTCACAACAACTAAGAACTCAAAGTAGTCCAGAAGAACAGGCATTACCATTAATACATGTTAGTAATTATGTTCTAGATATAATTGGTTTGTTAGCATGTAAGACAAAGTTTTTTGAGTTTGAAGAAAAAGGAGTACCAAGGTATAAAAAACACCAAAAGACTGGACGAAGCTCAAAGAAGATTTATTAGGAAATACAGTTAGAGTCGAGACTGGAGAGAACTATACAGACCCAATGTTAAATTATGTATTTAGGTATTTAGATAGACTGCAGTATAATGAGTTCATGGGTTTCTTTAGATCAATAATTTCAAAAAAACCTGAAGATCTTGTTACGCTTTTTACATCAGGTAGAAAGAAGGATGATAACGGAAAGTCTAAGGCCGACGAATCTTGATGAATTCATTGGTCAAAAACATATTCTAGGAAAGAACAAACCTCTTCGTAAAATTATTGAATCAGGTAATATCTCTTCAATGATTTTTTGGGGACCTCCAGGATGTGGAAAAATTACTTTAGCCAGATTAATTCCAAACTATACAGAAGCACACTTTGTTTCATTTTCAGCTGTAACTGGAGGAATAAAAGAAGTTAGAGAGATTGTAAAGTTAGCTGAACATAGAAAAATTGAAGAAGCTAGAGAAACAGTATTATTTGTAGATGAAATTCATAGATTTAATAAAGCTCAACAGGATGCATTTCTTCCCTATGTTGAGAACGGAACTATAATTTTAATTGGAGCAACAACCGAAAATCCCGGTTTTGAAATTAATGCTCCTTTAATTTCAAGAAGTCGAGTATTTAGATTTGAAAAGTTAAGCGATGAAGAATGCTTAGAAGTTTTTAATCGAGCAAATAAAGAGATAAAAAAGATTAAATGGGATGAGGATGCGATAGAGTTTTTAATTGCATTTGCAGACGGAGACGCAAGAAAAATTATTAATGCTTTAGAATTCGCTTCTAAAATCAATAAAAAAATAACTCGAGAGATTGTTTCAGATATTCTTCAACAAAAATTTGGTGTATACGATAAAAAGGGAGATGCACATTACGACACTATTTCTGCCTTTATTAAATCAATGAGAGGAGGAAAAGCAGATGCTACTCTTCATTATCTTTCTTGAATGATTGAAGCAGGAGAAGATCCAGTTTTTATTGCAAGAAGAATGGTTATATTTGCTTCTGAAGACATCGGAAATGCAAAACCTACTGCTTTAGTTGTAGCTACCTCAACAATGCAAGCTGTTAATATGATCGGTATGCCTGAAGCAAAATTAATCTTAGCTCAATGCGCTACTTACTTAGCTTCTTGTCCTAAATCAATTGCTGTAACTGAAGGCATAAGTAATGCAATCAGCGATATTCATAATAAACCTCTTGATCCAATTCCACTTCATCTTAGAAATGCTCCAAATAAAGTAATGAAAGAGCATGGGTATGGAAAAGGACATACGAGATATCCTTGGCTAGAGGAGAAAAATGGAAAGAAAGTAGAACAGGAGTATATGCCTAAAAATTTAGTTGGAAAAAAGTATTAAAATCTAAGAGAATATTCAGAAGATATTAAAGAATAAAAAATATGGAAATAGTAATTCAATTAATCGGAATTTCTGGTGCATTTTTAACTTTATCAGCTTTTATACTTAATCAAACAGACAAACTTAAAAATACTGACTTTACATATGATTTTTTAAACTTTCTTTCTGGAACATTACTGGCAGTTTATGCTTATTTAATTTGCTCTTGGCCTTTTCTAATTATTAATCTTGTCTGGGGTTTATTTTCTTTGAAAGATTTAATTAAAAGAAAAAATAATTATTCTTTAATAATTTCTCTAGTTGTATTTCGAAAAACACTATATTCAGTATCTAAGGTATAAATCTCATCTATAATTTGTACTTCTAAATCTTGAAAATCTGGAGTTTCTATTTCGATTGTTTCTAATGCTGTTATATCTAAAGGCTCTCCTGGAAGAAACCCTCCTTCATATCTTACAATTCCATCAGATTTCACTATCATATATTCAACATAAAGTTCAGCAGAAATAAATGCACTGAAGCTTTCTATCTTATTGTCAGGCTTATAGAGAGTAAGATTCATTTCAGTTTTTGCTCCTAGAGAATTTTCAGTTGTAACTGTAATTAAAGTTTCTTCGTCTGTAGTTGGAATTGTGTTCGATTCGAATCGATATTCAGAATTTACGCTTATTGGAATCGAGTTAATAAGTATTGAGCTTCCTTTTTCAATTTGTCCTTTTAAAATTATGTCATTCTCTTCGTAAGCAATTTTTCCTTCATAACTTCCTGAAATTTCAAAAGGCTCAAATAGAATTAGCTCTGGTTTAGAAAATGTTCTTTGTAAAATATTTACTATAAGAAGAGTAGTAAATAAAACAATAAGAAGTAAGGTAAAAATTGTGATATGTTTCTTTTTTATTACAATATTTGAAAAAATGCTTTCTTTTTTTAATTCTAATTCTTCATTCTCCTCTTCAATTTCGATTTTTCTTTTCATGTCTTTATTTTCAAAATCTCTTCTATAAAGAGCGACCATCATTTCATGATTTAAACCTAAAAACTGAGCGTAATTTTTTAAAAAACCTTTAGCTTGAACTTTTGATTCGAAAGCTTGAAATCTATTTGATTCAAGGTATGCAAGATATTTTTCTTTTATTTTTAATTCTTGCTCAATTGTACTAAGTTTTAAACCAAGAACTTGTCTTTTCTCTTTTAAAATATCTCCTACTGTTTGATTTGAAAGTGATAAAGATTGCATTAATAATTATATCTCATTAGTAATAGTTTCATTTTTTTGTGTATTCCATATATATGTTGGATTAAATAAGAGATCATTTCTTAAAAAATCAACTTCTTCTTGTGTTACATATCCATCAATTATTCTTTTAGCTATTATATTTTCAGTAATGTATCCTACAATTGTAGATATGTCAGTAGGAGTTTTAAATGTTATGTTTGAATGTGCAAGCCATAAAAGAGTTAGTAATGACGATGAATTTAATCTTTCGTGAATCTTATAAAAATCTATACAATCTGATTTTCTAAACCATCCCATACTCTTAATAATTGTTAGGATTATATTTTCTAATATATTCAAATAAAAGTTGACCAGCGTAAGCAGTATTCTCGCCAAATTTATTTGTAAACCAATCTCTTTTATCTGAGTACTTTTTCAAAGTAAAAATCATTATAAAGTTCTGTAATTATACGCTCAGACCATCTATTTATAGGAGTTATATTATTAAATCCTAATGAAAAAGTCATTATACAATCTGCAATTTTATCTCCAATTCCATTAACTTTTTTTAGTGAATTAGCTATTTCTGAAAAATCTCCTTTTGTTTTTATTGTTTCGAATTTATTAGCTAGATCTTTTAAATATTTAACTCTATATCCTGCTCCCGATTCTTGTAAAACAGAAATATCTACATCATTAATAAATTCTATTGAAGGGAAGAAAAAGTATTTCTTATTATCAACTTTTATATATCTATTCTGTTTTCCTTTAAGAAAATTAAAGGTTTTTCTTATAGCTTTTATATTCTTATTCGAAGCAAGAATAAATGAGAGAATAGTTTCTTCAAAAGGTTGTTTTAAAACTCTTAAACCTGGGTATTTAGAAAAAGAACTTCTTATATGTTCATCATTTGTACTTGTAATAAACTTCTGACCATCGAAATCTAAGTTTAAATAATTTTTAACAAAGTCAAAATCATCCTTATTGGGATAGGTTTGCCAATACCATTTATTTCTTCTCTCACTCAAAATAATGATCTTATTCTTAAAAGAACCTATTAAATCATTACCTTGTCTACTCCACAAAAATGTTTGCCCACTAAAAAGTGTCGTTTTAGCATCGAAATTATGTGAATTAAGTTCATTCATATTTAGATTATATGACAGAAATTGCAGATCAAGAAACAGTATCATTTACAATAGATGAGTTTTATTGAGGACTATTGGATGAGTTTGGAAGTATAGAAAATGTTTATATTCATGCAAGGAATATCTTAATGCAAAATAAAAATATGAAGTATACTAACAAAATTAAAGAAACGATTGATATTTACATGATGGGTTTGATTAAAGGAATGAACGATAAATATACTTCATATACAGTTAGAGAAGGATTTTATTCTTATGTGACTACTATTTCTACTGATTTAGGAAATGCTTTATCTCTTTCTGGAAAATATCTTTATGAATATACGTACTGTTTAATGACAGGTGACCTAGATAGTAATTCATCAATTAAAGAAGGGTTAATTACAAGACTTAGATATAGATTTAAACGCTTTTAAGAGAATTGTAGAGCATTAGAAATGTTATAATTACTCGATTTGGAGAGGTGGCCGAGCGGTTTAAGGCGCATCGTTGGAAACGATGTTTTCGTTTTACGAAACGCAGGTTCGAATCCTGTCTTCTCCGTTTATAATTTCCATACCACAAAGTGGTTATGAAATTCAAAAGATAGATAAAGTTGAGAACTGAAGGTTCGACTCTGATTTTCTGTCTGAGTTTACGAAGACGAAGAAAATCGAGATCCATTTTAAATGAGATCATGCTGAGTTTTACGAAGCATAGGATCGAATTTAAATAAGGGAATCCTGTCTTCTCCGTTCTCCTACGCTAAAGCTTCGTCTGGCTAGGCTAGAGAAAAAAGATACTTGAATAGAAATTTTTAATCATTCTTTTAATTTACTAATTAAATAAACATGTGCAACACACAATTAGACACTTACAAACCTATGACGAGATGAGCTTAAGACTTTGATAAAAAGATTTAATCAGGTATTTCAACCCAGTTTTCCTTTTTTAACATTTGTCCTTCTTGGATTAATATTTTCTCAATATCTAAATTTAACTCTTCCTTATTTAAAATTAAAAGTGATCTTTTGAACTCTTTTAAATAAGTGTCTTTTTTGCTCCAATTTTCTCCTTAAAGAAAATCTTAAGATAACCTTCAAGATAATTAAAAAAATCTCCCTCATTTATCCAAAGCATTTCATCACTGTAACCCTCTTTCTTTAATACTTTATCAGTTTCAAAGTTTTCATCATTAAAATCGGAGATATTTATACCTATAGGTCCTATAAACGAATTAATTTTACTAAGAATTATTCCTAATTCCTCGGCTTTAATTTGCTTATTAAATTCAATTCTATAATACAAGGCCATTATAAAATCTTAATTCTTAAAAATATTTGTTGACTTCATAATTTTACCTTCATATACTGAATGTATAAAGAGATCAAAATTTTACTTTTTATCTATAGTTTTTCATGAATAAAAATGAAGAAAAAAATAAAGAAGGATTCACACTTATTGAAATCCTTGTAGTTGTTGCTTTAATTGCAATTCTTGCAACAATTACATTTATTGCAATTAACCCTGCAAGAAACTTTAGAGACACAAGAAATGCACAAAGAAGTTCAGATGTATTACAGATTCTAAATGCTGTAACACAATATACTTCAGAACAAGGAAACGACTTAGACTCACTAGCAACAGCTGCTGGAGTTGTTGGAGGTTCTTTCCAAGCTTGTCCATTAACTGATGTTATTGGAACTGGAGATGCTGATCTTGCTACAGCATTAACACCTACATACATTGTAGGAATTCCTCAGGATCCTTCAACAGGAACTGGAGCTGATACAGGTTATACAATTTGCGAAGAAGCAAGTGGAAGAGTAACAATCGCAGCACCGGATGCAGAAGGTACTACAATCTCAGTTTCTCGATAAACTCTTAAATAAAAGAATTTAAAAGACCTCAATTGTTGAGGTCTTTTTTTATTTATTCTAAACTATGATTATGGCCAAGAAGTCATTAAACACATCTATAAAAGAAGAAGAGATAATACAATCCGATGATGCACCATTAATTGAAGAGGGGAAACAGGATGGTAAGGAAAGAGGTATAACAGGAATGCTTAATGATATAGTTTTAACGGCTTTAAATAAAGGTGCTTCTGATATCCATCTTGAACCTCATGAAGATAATATGGTTGTTCGATATAGAATAGATGGAATTTTAAAAGACCTTTATACAATAGAAAAAAGATACGAAGAAACATTAGTATTTAAAATTAAAGTTAATGCAAAGCTTCGAACTGATGAACATTTCGCGCCACAAGACGGAAGAATTGCTTTTGATTTTGAGGATAAGTTAGATACAAGAATTTCTATTCTTCCAACAGCTAAATGCGAGAAAGTTATAATTCGACTTTTAACACAAAAAGGTAGATCATTTGAACTTGAAGATTTAGGACTAAGAGATAAAGATTATGAAATTGTTAAAAAAGCATTTAAAAAACCTTATGGATCGATTTTTGCTTCAGGTCCAACAGGATCTGGTAAAACAACAACTCTTTACGCAATTTTAACAACAATAAATTCTAGAGATATAAATATAACTACAGTTGAAGATCTAGTAGAATATGAAATTAATGGAATAAATCACGTTCAAGTTAACAAAAAGGCTGGTTTAACATTCAGTAACGGACTGAGATCAATTCTAAGACACAGGATCCTAATGTAATTATGATTGGAGAGATTCGAGATTCCGAGGCAGCTAAAATTGCAACTAATGCCGCAATGACAGGGCACTTAGTTCTATCTACTATTCACACTAATGATGCTGTAACTACAATTCCTAGACTTATCGATATGAGTGTAGAACCATACTTACTCGCAACAACAGTAAATGTTGTTATAGCGCAACGTTTAGCTAGAAAAATTGACGAACAATAAAAGAAGGAAGTGAGGTTAACAAATGAAGAATATGAAGAACTAAAAGTATATAGACCCGACTTAGCTGCATATTTAAAAGTTGGGGAAAAATTATTTGCACCAAATGTACCTGAAGGATCTGTAGAAAATGGATACAAAGGCCGAATTGGTCTTTATGAAGTATTAGAAATTACTGAAAGCATAAGAAAAATTATAATGGCTGGAGCTGACACTGATCAAATTTATAACGAAGCAAGAAGACAAGGTCTTAAATTAATTGTTGAAGATGGTGTTGAGAAATTAAGATAAGGAGTGATTTCATTATCTGAATTAATGAGAGTAACTGCATTAAAAGAATAATGGCTAAAGAGAGAAAACTACCCAAAAAAAGAAAAAAGGAGGACAGATTTATTTTAGTGGTATACCTAAACTTGCAGTTTTGGTTTCAATAAGAAATCTATATCTTATGTTACGATCTGGACTTGCTTTGAATGATGCAGTTCTTACTCTTTCTGAACAAACTGCTGACGAAAGACTTTCAAAAAATACATTGAAATTGCTGGCATGATTAGTGATGGAATGACTTTGTCTGATTCAATGAGAAAGTATCCAAAAGTTTTTTCAGACATTATCATGTCTGTAATTTCTGTTGGTGAGCAGGAAGGCACTTTGGGAAAAACCTTTTTTTCTTTCTGATTATTTAAAGAAAGCACACACTCTTGGAAAAAAAAGTTCAAGGAGCTCTAATCTATCCTGCGATTGTATTTATGCTGACTTTTGTTGAAATGCTTGGAGTAATATTTTTAATTTTGCCAAAACTTGAAGAGCTTTTTACATCTTTTGAAAATATTCCACCTTTAACAAAAGGGATACTTGCTGCTTCTGCATTTATACGTACAAATGCTTTATTTCTAGCTGGAGGATTAGCATTAGCAATTTTTCTTTTTATTATGTTCTTAAGATCAAAATCTGGAAAAAAGTTTAAAGACTGGTTCTCATTAAAATTTCCTGTAATTAAAAAACTTACACAACATAACATCTTAGCTTCATTTGCAAGAACACTAAGTATTCTTTTAGAAACAGGGATTCCATTAGTATCAGCTCTTGATATTGCAACAGGCACTGTAAGTAACACTTACTATAAAAAAGCCTTAAAAGATGTTGCAAATGAGGTAAAAAGTGGAAAGTCAGTTGCATCCTCACTACTTTTCTACCCAAAGTATTTTCCTCCTTCCTTTATAAAAATGATTGAGGTTGGGGGAAGGTACTGGTACTCTTGAAGAAAATTTAGGTTATTTATATGAATATCATGCTGAAGAAGTTGAAGAGCTTTCAAACAATCTATCGACATTATTAGAACCAATTTTATTAGTATTTATTGGAGCAATGATTGGTTTCCTAGCAATTATTATTGTAGGACCTATCTATCAGTTAACAGGAAGTATTAATGTCGGATAAGAAGAATGCGTTTACTATAATTGAGCTTATTCTAGTTTTGGCTATAGTCTCTTTAGCTGGGTTTTTGTTTGTTCCTGTAGCAGCTAACGAATTTAGAAGAAATGATCTAACGAATACAGCCAGAAGAATAAGTTCAGATATATTTGTTCAACAACAAAATGCTTATTCAGGTCTTGACGATTCATCTTTTGGAATATCTTTTGCTGAGGAAAGTTATACACTTTTTACAGGAAATAATTTAGCTAGTGCAACTGAGACTCAAGTTAAAGAATTACCTTTTGGAATAAGTATAGAAAGTGCTGTATTTAATGCGACAGGAAATGAACTTAGATTTAATCAAGGAGACTATAGACCAGTAGGAACTGGTAGTATTGTTCTAACGAGCGGATCAAGTTCAATAAATTTAATTATTAACTCTTCAGGAGTTATAAATTTATAATGAAAGATAAGGAAACCAAAAAAGCATTTTCATTAATAGAACTTGTTTTAGCAGTTGCCTTATTTTCTTTTGTTTTTACAACCGTTTCCTTGTTTAGTGTAGATGCATTAAGATCTGATGTTAATCAAAGAACTAGAAGTGAGGCTCAAATTTTAATTCAAGAAACAATACAAGGAATTGAAATATTAAAAGATGAAAAGTGGGGAGAGCTCCTTGCAATTTCTGATTCTAATCCAAGACATATACAAATAGTAAATGGGGAAGCTGAAATTATTAACGGTGAATTTATTACAGGAGGATTTTCTATAAGTTTTACAGTAAGTCCTGCAAGACGAGATATTAATGGTCAGTTTGTAAGTACTGTAGGAACATTGGATCCTAGATCAAAACAAGTAATAATTACAGCTAAATGGAATAATGTGGCTGGAGAAGAATCTTCAATATTTTCAACTTTCTTTTTAAACAGTTGGCATACTAGTGAATGGGTAGATACAACAGAAAATGAGTTTAACTCAGGAACACTAGATACTGTTATTGTTTCTAATGACTTTGGAGGTGAGGTTCAGCTAGCTAGCCCAGCTTTTTCTAATTGGTGTCAACCGGAGCTTACTCAGACAATTTATGATATTCCTGGGAATGGTATACCTACAATTGTTAGTTCAATTCCAGGAAAAGCTTTTCTAGGTTCAACAAGTTATTCTCTTCAGAACTTATTAATTGATCACTCAACAGATCCTGCAGGAGTAACTATCGAAGCTGAATTTTCAGGCTACTCAACAACAGGAATATATGGAGATGCAAATTACACTTATTTAGCTACCACTACAGACAATAGAGAGGTTGTTATCTTAGATACTGATACTGCTCCCTACAGCGAGATTGGATATTTCGATGCAAGTGGAACTACTGATCCAACAAGTGTTTATGTTAATGGAAATGTAGGTTATGTTGCTCAAGGAAGAGTATTAAGATCATTTGATCTATCTTCAAAGATAGGCTCAAGGCCGCAACTAGATTCTTTAACAGTTGGGTTATTTTCTAGTGGATATATAACTGAAATTGAAATTAGAGGTAATTATGCTTTTCTTTCTATGTATGATGACTGGTATGAACTTATAATTGTAAACATAACAAATCCAAGCGATATAAGAGTAGTAAAGAATAAAGATTTGAATTTTTCTCAATCATCAGATCTTTATGTTAGCGAGGATGGAAATCGAGTTTTTATTGGAACAACCTACTCAAGTTTTTGGGATGAATTTTTTATTTTGGATTCTACAAATAAAACAGGATCTGTTCCAATTCTCGATTCTTACGATACTAATGGAATGAGTGTTACAGGAAATACTGTTACAGACGACAGGGTTGTTATTGTAGGATATGGCGGGCAAGAATATCAGGTTGTAGACATTACTAATATTACAAATATTCAATATTGTGGAGGATTAGATGTTCCATCAGGTTTTAATGGAGTAACTTCTGTAAGAACTCCGCTAGAGGATGTTTTTTCTTACGTTATTGGAAATGCTTCGAATGAAGAATTTAGAGTTATTAAAGGAGGATTAGGATCTGGAGGAAGTTCTTTTGAAGAAGAAGGTGAGTTTATTTCTAGTATTTTTGATACTACATATAATGATCCAAGCTATCACTTAATTCAATGGACAAGCTCTATTCCTGGTAATACAAGTTTAGAACTTCAAGTTAGAGCACCAGATAACTCGGATATGTCAGGAGCGAATTGGGTTGGACCTGACAATACTGGAAGTACTTATTTTACAAATGGCGAGAGGGAATTTTTACCAGATGAAGTACAGAATAAAGATATTTTCAGTACAGGTTAGTTTTTCAATCAGATGGAGTTACTAGTCCGATATTTCAAGATTTTAGCTTAGTCTATACAAGATGAGATATAAGAAAGCAATAACACTTCTTGAAAACACAGTATATTTAACATTGTTTGGAGTTGCTTTTATCGTCATTGTTCAATTCGGGATAAGAATTAACGAATATCAGAGACTTTCACTAAACAGGGGTGAAATGCAGAAATCATTAATTATTATTAATGAAGAATTACTAGATGTAGCAGAAAGAGCATCAACAATTGATCAATCAAGTGATTTCGACTTGAATAATGGAACATTAATTTTTAATACAGCCTCTGGAGATATTTCATTTTCAGTTCAAAATAATAGACTAGTTAGAACTGAAACTGCAGATCAGTCCATTATAACTTTACAAAGTCAAATTGTTCAGGAGTTTATTTTTACAGAGATTGAAAATGCTGATAATGAAATTATAGGTGTAGAACTTAGTATAACTTTAGCTTATGACAAAAACCCTGGAGTAACTGAATCATTAAGTACTATTTATGTCTTATAAAAAAACTAAAAAAGCAAGTGTAGCGTTGACAACTGTAATTGTTATTACAGCTATACTTACAGTTGGTGCTGTAACCCTTGTATTAAATACAATTGATATTAATAAAACTAGTAGAAACTTAAGTGATTACTCAGTTAGTTATTTAAAATCAATTACGTGTTTAGAAGAGGGAATATTAAGAATTAAACAAGATAACAACTATACTGGAGTTTTTGATGTAAGATTTGATGGTATTGATATTTGTTCAGCTACAGTAACTAATCCAGGTGGATCAATTCGAAATATCAAGGTAGTTTCAACAAATCTTGATACAAATTTTGTTAGAAATTATGAAATAAATATCTCTACTGATCCTTATAGTGTATTAAGAGAATAGAAGATTCTCTATGAAAATGAAAATATCATTTGCATTTATTGTAAGATAGAGAGATACAACTGCTCCAAAAACTAGAAATGGAACAAAAGGCAGTTTTAATCTTAAGTATGTATTATTACGTTTCTGTACCATTGCAAATAATCCAAATAAAATTGCACTGAAAATAGCTATGTACATTGCTAAAATTACCTTCGAGATTCCAAAAGACAAACCAATAATTGTAGCTATTCTAATATCTCCTTCACCCATGCCCTTATCATTTGAAAGCTTAACAATACTTAATGTTACAAACCAAGAAAAGAAACCTGCAACTAAATTATCTAGAGGTCTAAAATCTAAATTATTAAATAGTAATATGTCGTTTTGATTAGTAAAGATAAATAATGCTCCAATATTTAATACAATAAGAAAAAATATTGAGTACTTAGTTAATCCATTTAATACTTTAAAATATTGAATATCAAAATAAGATGAAAATATTAAAAGCAGTAACATAATATTAGAAATCAAGAATGCAAGCGTATAAACAATATCGTGATTTTCTAGAAGATAGTAATGTGAAAGGGGCAAAGATGCATATGCAGCTACAAGTCCAACAATTGAATTTTTAAAAGTATTTTCATATAGAATAGAATTCCAAGTCGACTTATAACGAGTATCTACAAGATCGGAAAGTATAAATCCTGCAAAAAAAATTTAAAACAGAAATTGTTATTATTAAAAATGCACTCATTAGAAAATCCTACTATATATTAGATAAGTTATAAAGAAATTATTTTGATATATAGACTATCTATAATATAATTCAAACTTAGTTAACAAAAAATAATGACAGATTTAAATTTTACTCCATTAGATGGTAATGATCCGGATGATCAAGAAACAATTGAAGGAAATTATGTACTACCTATATCCATTCCTACAATTAAGATTGTTCAAGAGACAGCAGCATTTGATCCTGATGATTATCAGCTTCAAGCCGGATTAGTGCACTTTAGAAATGCTTCTCTAGCAGTAAAAATGTTTGGAACTAGGTGGATAGAAGAAAATATGACAGAATGTACTGATATTGTGTCAGCTGGACCCGCCTTCACGCAACTTAGTAATATACTATGTAAAGGCGCTAAAGGTGAAGATATGAGCTTTATCATCATTGAACAAGGTAGAAAATCTAACACAAGTGATGTTGATAAAAGAAATAACTTAGTAGTATCTGCTTTAAAACCTAATGTGAATGCAATTGAAGCAAATAGAAGGTTAGTTGGAGGTTATGTTTCTGTTCCAACCGTAAGCATTAATATTGTTAGGAAAGAAGCAGGAGGTATACCAAATGATGTTGTAGCTGCAATTGTAGGTTATGATAAAACAATCAGAGATTTTGAAGAAAGTATGTATGCAGAGCCTGGAACTAAAGTAAGAAGAACAACACATGTTCCATTATTTGCTTTTGAAGATATTCTTAATACAGAACAAATAAATTTTTTAGGTCAGCACGTTAAAAGAATAAAAATAGTTCATGGCTTAAATGAAAAAGGGCAAGATAATTAAGCTCATATTTTTATTGCTTTTCTTCAAGAAGCAGAGAAAGAATTGAACTTAGAATCCTAATATGTGACTATAAGGGTAGTTAATCTAATCTTTATGGTAAAAGTTCTTTTTAATAACAATATTATTGCGGAAGCAGATAAATCTTCTATTCTCATGATTGAAGGAAATATGTATTTCCCTCCAAGCTCAATAAAAGCTGAGTATTTCAATGAAACCGGCCACCATACAACTTGTCCTTGGAAAGGTTTAGCTCATTACTACACAATTAGTGTTGATAGTCAGTCTTCTGAAAATGCTGCATGGTTTTATCCAGTACCTAAAGAAGGTTCAAATGAGATTATTCGTGAGGATAATAATAAGCCTGAAGCTGACTTTTCGAATTACGTAGCTTTTTATACAAATAAAGTAGAAATTGTTGAAGATTAACTTACTAATTTGTTGTAAAAAGCATTTTGGGCTTTTAAATAATTTTCTGGATCACCAGTTGTATAGAATTCACCATCTACAACATTAACAAGCATTTTATGGTGTTTAGCCAGCTCTGCATTTGCATCTTGGAGCCAGATTTCTTCGTTTTGTCCAATTAAATCAGGTGTTAAATATTTAAATATTTTATTAGTTAAAACAAAACGTCCATAGGAATAAAGTGTTGATTCTACTTCTTCTAGTTTTGGTTTCTCAATAACTCTCTCGACTTGATTTTTTGTTCCTTTTTTAATTCTTACTTCACCTCCCTTTGTAATATGCTCTTTCGGCATTTCTACTACTTGCATAACCCCCTCGCATTTATTTTCCTTAAAAAAATCAACAGCCTGTTTTACTGCTGAAACTTCAGAAAGTACTAAATCATCTCCAAAGCAAACTACAAAAGCTTCTTCATGCTCTAAAATTGTTTTTGCAGTAAGAATAGGCCTTCCGTTACCATAAGCTATAGTTCTGTTTTCAGGAATAACTGTGATTTTAGGAAGTTCAAACACTTGCTTCACTTTTTGCCATCTATCCATTTTTCCTTGAAGCTGCATTAACATTCTTATATTCTCTGCATGTCCGTAGAAGTAATCCTCAAAAATTTTTACTTCATCAGGTGCAGCCACAATTATAACCTCTTCAATTCCAGCGTCAGCACACTCTTTTACGATATAATGAATAATAGGTTTGTCAATTATAGGTAGCATTTCTTTTGGAATAGTTTTTGTTATTGGAAGAAATCTAGATCCAAAACCTGCAGCAGTTATTAAAGCTTTATTTATTTTCATGATATTTTACAAAAATATTAATAATTCTATATTAATCCAATTTATCATAAATAGGTAATAGTGATACTCAGTTGAAAAAAGGTTTTAATGTTATAATGAATGGTTTATCTACCCACAATGGCTGAAAGTGATTTTATAAAGGTTCGAGGAGCTAGGACAAATAATCTAAAAAATATTGATGTTGATATCCCTAAGGACAAATTAACTGTAATAACAGGGCTTTCTGGCTCTGGGAAATCATCCTTAGCTTTCGATACAATTTATGCAGAAGGAAAAAGACGATATGTTGAGTCACTTTCCTCATATGCACGTCAATTTCTAGGTTTAATGGATAAACCTGATGTTGATTTAATTGAGGGATTACAGCCAGCAATTTCAATTGATCAAAAATCAACAGGACATAACCCAAGATCAACTGTTGGAACTGTAACTGAGATTTATGATTACTTAAGATTGTTATTTGCTAGAACTGGACATGCTAGAAGTCCTATAACTGGAAGAAGATTAGAAAAACAAACTGTTCAACAAATAGTAGATAGAATTTTAGATTTTTATAGTGTTGTTGGTGAAGATGTAAAAGTACAAATTATTTCTCCGATTATTAAAAATAGAAAAGGAACATACGAAGAGTTATTTAATCGATTTCTTTCTCAAGGTTTTGTTAGAGTTCGAGTCGATGGGAATATATTTAATCTTGAGGAAGAGATTAAACTTGATCGATATGTAAAACATAACATCGATTTGGTTATAGACAGGCTTGTAATTAAAAAAGATTCCAAAGAAGACGAGACTTTTATAAAAAGACTAACCGACTCTGTAGAGTTATCTATAAATAGTGGAGATGGGGAATTATATGTAAATATTTTAGATGAAGAACAACTTAAAAAGTTTAAAGATATAAAAATTAAAGATGGTGGAGATATTTTCTTTTCTGAAAAACTTGTTGACCCAGGATCTGGTGAATCATTTCCTGAAATAGAACCACATTCTTTTTCTTTTAACTCTCCTCATGGAGCATGTAAAACTTGTAATGGACTGGGCTCAATTAAAGAGATTGATGAAAGTTTAATCTTTAATCCTAGACTAACTGTAATGGAGGGAGGAATTTATCCTTGGAACAGAGTAATTGAGAATGAGAATTCATTTACTTTAAATAGATTACAGTCAGTAGCTGAACATCATAAAATTGACCTGAGAAAACCAATAGTAGAGCTTTCAAAGGAGCATAGAGACATTATTCTATACGGGTCAGGAACACAAAAATATAAAGGAACTTATACAAACACTTCTGGAGAAAAATTTGAATGGAATAATAAATTTGAAGGAGTAATTCCTAATTTACTAAGAAGATATAACGATACAGACTCAGATTATATTCGAAATGAGATTGAGCAATACATGATTGAAAAAGAATGTCCTACTTGTCTTGGATATAGATTAAGAAATGAGTCACTTTCTGTAACAATAGCTGGATCAAATATTGTTGATGTAACAAACATGAGCATTAAAGATGCATATGATTGGATTACTTCTATTGCTGATAACTCATATTCATTTGAACAAAAAGGTAGTATTTTAAACACTTTGTTTAACTTCCCTGAAATAAAGCCTCTTGAGGATACTCTAAGTGAACAAGAGCAAGAAATAGGAAGACAAATATTCAAAGAAATTGCTGTTAGATTAAACTTCTTAATTTCAGTAGGTCTTGAATATTTAACATTAAGTCGAACAGCTAGAACACTTTCTGGAGGTGAAGCACAGAGAATTAGACTAGCTTCTCAGATTGGAACAGGTTTAACGGGAGTACTATATGTTCTTGATGAACCATCTATTGGATTACATCAAAGAGATAATGAAAAACTAATCCATACTTTAGAAAATTTAAGAGATATCGGAAATACTGTAGTAGTTGTTGAACACGATGAAGATACAATAAAAAAAGCAGATCATGTTATTGATATTGGTCCTGGAGCTGGGGAACATGGAGGAGAAGTTGTTTCTTTCGGGAAAGCTGAGGATGTGATTAATGATAAAAATTCTTTAACTGGTCAATATCTTTCTGGAAAGAAAAAAATTGATAAAGAAGAGATTTATAATGATATTAAGAAGCTTGATTCACTTGGAGAAATTAAAGATAGAAAAGAAAATAAAAATACTCTTTTATTCACAAAACTGACACATAACAACCTTAAAGGTTTTGACCTTGAGATTCCTCTTGGAAAACTTGTATGTGTAACAGGAGTTTCTGGAAGTGGAAAATCCTCAACAATCAATGAAGTTGTGTATCCTGTTCTATCTAAACATTTATATAACTCAAAAGTTGTTCCTGGTGAATACAAGAGTGTTACTGGATTAGAAAATATTGATAAAGTAATCGATATTGATCAATCTCCAATCGGAAAAACTCCAAGATCAAATCCAGCTACATATACTGGTGTATTTACACAAATTAGAGATATGTATGCAGGAACTAAAGAAGCAAAAGCAAGAGGATACAAACCAGGGCGGTTTAGTTTTAATGTTAAAAGAGGAAGATGTGAGAAATGTCAGGGAGCAGGTGTTATTCAAATTTCAATGCAATTTCTTCCAGATGTTTATGTAACTTGCGATGTATGTAAAGGAAAAAGATATAACAGAGAAACATTACAGATAGATTATAAAGGAAAAAATATTTCTGAAGTCTTAGATATGACTGTTGAGGAAGGAGTTAGCTTCTTTGATAATGTAAGCGCAATTAGAAATAAACTTCAAACTCTTATGGATGTAGGACTTGGATATATAAGATTAGGCCAAGCAGGAACAACTCTGTCTGGAGGAGAATCTCAAAGAGTTAAACTAGCTAGTGAGTTAGCTAAAAGATCAACAGGTAAGACTTTATATATTTTGGATGAGCCTACAACAGGTTTACACTTTGAAGATGTTAGAAAACTTTTAATTGTTCTTCATGGATTAGTTCTAAAAGGTAATTCAGTAATTGTTATTGAGCATAATCTAGATGTAATTAAGACTGCGGACTGGATTATTGATCTTGGACCTGAAGGAGGAGAGAAAGGAGGGACTATTGTTGCTCTAGGAACTCCAGAAGATATTATGAATACGAAGGAGAGTTATACGGGGGAATGGCTTAAAAAGCTAAGTTCCAAATCCTAATATTCAAATTCTAAACATAAAAAATAAATTGAAAATAGTTAAAACTCTTGGACATCTACAACCTTTATTTATCTCAGATAAATTAACTTTTTATTCAAAAAGTTTCTCTGCTGAGCTTTTTGATTCAGTTCAAAATGCTTTTTTACTTAAAAAAGATGAGATTACATACTCTGATTTATTAAATAGAATCACAAACCTAGATAGTAAGACTAATACAATTGGTGTTATAGATGAATTTAAAGTTGGTGTTAATCTTGAATTTAAAAAGGTAGATAGCGTAAGTTCAATGCTTGAGTTTTCTGTTAGAGGAGATATTATTGATGTTTGGCTTCCAGGTTACGATTTTCCAGTCAGACTAGAATTCTTTGGAGAAGATATTGAGAAAATTAATCTTTATGATCATTTTACTAATAAAAAGGTAAAAGAGATCGATTATATTGTAATTACTGATTATCTACCTTCAGACAAAGGAGAACTTGAATCACTAGATTTTAAAGAAGGAAAAGGTGAACTTCAAAAGGTTGTTTTTTCAGATAAAACAATAGATAGAAAAATAACTGAATTCTTTAGCGGAAATATTGAAATAGTTGAAACAGATTTAGTTTTCGGACCTCTTTTCTTTTCTAATATTGAGGTAGCTAAATCTGAGATAAGTAAATATAAGAATAATGGATTTAAAGTATTAACAAATTCTAGGAAAAAAGTTTTTGAAGAAGAAGTTGATGACATTACATTAAGGTTTCAAAAAAATGAATTTCATGTTTCTGAGGAATCATTAAAAAAACTTCCTGCAGGATTTATTTCGAATTCAAATAAAATTGTACTTTTAACTGATAGAGAGCTTTTCGGAGTTATAGATCTAAAACGCTCAGAGTCTGGAATTAATTCAAAAACACTTCAAAATATTCTTAGGCAGTTTGAAGGTGAAGTTTCTGTAGGAGATTATATAGTTCATGAGGATTATGGAATTGGAATTTATTCAGGTTTAGAACAACAGGTTGTAGATAATGTTCCAAATGACTACTTACTAATTAAATTTGCAGAAGAAGATGAGCTTTATGTTCCGATAGATCAGATTAATAAAATTGCAAAATATTTAGGGAATGAGGGAAATGTTCCTAAACTTACAAAATTAGGAAAGAAGAATTGGAAAGAAGTTAAGAACAAGGCTAGAAAAACCGCTTTAATAACAGCAGAAACTTTAATAAAACATTACGCAAAAAGAGAAGTCTCAAAAGCTTTTAAAGTTGATTCTAAAGATTCAAAAGAGTATGAAAAGTTTATTAATAAATTTCAATACGAAGAAACACCAGATCAAATTAGATCAATTAATGAAGTTATTAAAGATCTTGAATCAGAAACTCCAATGAATAGGCTTGTTGTTGGAGACGTTGGTTTTGGAAAGACTGAAGTCATTATGCGTGCTGCTTTTAAAATGAATGAGAGTAAAAAGCAAGTTGCAATACTTGCCCCAACAACAATCCTTGCTTCTCAACACTTTGATGTTTTTAAAGAAAGATTTAAAGATACTAAATTTCAAATAAGATTGCTTTCAAGATTTAATTCTGTCAAAGAAAATAGAGCTACTGTAGATGAAATTAATGATAGGAAGGTAGATATTGTAATAGGAACCCATAGACTTTTAAGTTCAGATATTAAGTTTAAAGATCTGGGTCTTTTAGTTGTAGATGAAGAACAAAAATTTGGAGTAAAACAAAAAGAGAAAATTAAACAGCTTAATTACGGTGTCCATGTATTATCTGTTAGTGCTACACCAATTCCAAGAAGTCTAAGCCTAGCCCTTTCATCAATTCAAGATATTTCAATAATTTCTACACCTCCAAAAGGAAGACAAGGTGTTGCAACTGAAATTATTTTTGAAGATTGGAGTAGAGCTGCAAAGGAAATTCAAAAGGAGGTTTCAAGAGGTGGACAAGTATATTTTGTTCATAATAGAGTTCAATCAATTCCAGGAATTGCTAATAAATTAAAAAGTTTACTACCAGAAGTTTCAATTGAATTTGCTCATGGAAGAATGACTCCTGATTCTCTAGATAAACTATTTACAGATTTTTATTATAAGAAGTTTGATGTATTAGTAGCTACAAGTATTATAGAAAATGGATTAGATTTACCGAATGTAAATACAATAATTATTCATGATGCTCATAAATTTGGACTGTCTCAACTTTATCAGATGAGAGGTCGTGTCGGTCGATCTGAAATTAAAGCATATTGTTATTTAATGGCTCCTAAACCAAGTAAAAAGATTTTAGACAGTATTGATGCTGATAATCAGGAAGCCTTAATGTCTTTAATTAAAGCTAATTCTGAGAAAAGTGCTTCTCAAAAATTCTATATGGAAAGATTACAATCTCTTGTAGATAATCAAGATCTTGGAGCTGGGTTTAGAATTGCTTCGAAAGATTTAGAGATTAGAGGAGCTGGAAATATTTTAGGAGAAAGCCAGAGTGGACATATTAATGGAGTTGGATACGCTCTTTATATTGAAATGCTTGCAGATGCTATTGAGAAGATTAAAAACAATCCTGATTTTGAAGGGTTACCTACGCTTCTCTAATATCATCATAGTCGTCATCTAAGCCTTCTTCATCATCTAAAACATCATAGAATTCATACATAGGATGTTCTGTGTCAAAATCCCCACTCATAAGTATTTCATCATATTCTTCATCTTCCTCCAAATGGATCTTCTCAGTAGGTTTATAACCTTCAATAAAAAGTCTATAGTTCATTTCAAATGCTGTCTTAGCAATTGCTCCATAAACTCTTATAATTCGCTTCTAATCTTTACGTTTTGCATCTTCAGGATAGTATACAAGTTTAAATTTAGCCTTATTACTTTTTATTACGTATGCATTATAAAAGGTAACTAATTGAACTCTTGTTGCTCTTAAATTTCTTGCTTCTTGTGAATTCAGGACTCTCCAGTTACTTTCGTCGTTAAGAAAGTCATTTATCGCTCTTAAATTTATTTGATGATTTAGAGCCTGCAGTTCTATTATTTCACCAGATTCTGACATACCTGATACATAATTGCGGGATTATACGATATAATTACAAGTTTAGAAACCCTTTATGAACCTATCACTAGGAATTGTTGGAATGCCGAATGTAGGAAAATCAACACTATTTAATGCTTTAACTAGAAATGATATTCCTGCTGAAAATTATCCTTTCTGTACAATCGACCCAAACCATGGGATTGTTCCAGTTTTTGATGATCGGCTAAATAAAATTGCAGAAGTTGAAAAGCCTGAAAAAATTACACCGGCTGTTGTTGAATTTGTTGATATTGCTGGATTAGTTAAAGGTGCTTCTAAAGGAGAAGGACTTGGAAATCAATTTCTAGCTAATATTCGAGAGGTTTCTGCAATAATTCATGTTGTAAGAGCTTTTGAAAATGCGAATATTACTCATGTTGAAAATTATGTAGATCCTAAACGAGATATTGAACTAATTAATACTGAGTTAATTCTAAAAGATTTAGATACAATCCAAAGTAGAAGAGGGGCTATTGAAGGTAAAGCAAGAGCTAATCCAAAAATGAAACCTTTAGTTGATTTTCTTACTAATCTTGAACAACATTTAAGTGATGGGAATCTTGCAATTACTTTCGAGAATGAAAATAACGATGAAATTAAAGCTTTAAGAAATGAACTTTTCTTACTAACAGATAAACCAGTCTTATATGTTGCAAACTCATCAGAAGGTAATTTTGAGGCCGACATTAAGAAAATTAAAGAGATTGTTGGAGATCATAATGTTATTGCCTTAGATATTAAAACAGAAGCTGATCTATCATTAATGAGTGACGAAGAAAGAGCAGAATTTATGAAAGAGCTAGGAATTAGTTCAACTGGACTTGAAATGCTTACAAATGAAGCTTATGACCTTCTTGGGTTAATGTCTTACTTTACATCAGGTCCTAAAGAAAGTAGAGCTTGGACAATTAAGAAAGGAACAACTGCTCCTAAAGCAGCTGGGGTAATCCACTCTGATATTGAAAATAACTTTATAGCTGTGGATGTTGTTAATTGCCATGATTTTGTCGAACTTGGCGGGTGGGTTAAAGCAAAAGAAAAAGGTAAGGTCAGACTAGAAGGTAAAACTTACATAATGCAAGATGGAGATCTTGTATTGTTTAAACATAACGGTTAAAAGCTTCTGACGAACTTAGGTATTGGAGCTAATTCATTTAATGAATCAGGAAGAATATTATTATCATATAAAGTATAGATAATTTCTTTGAATACAATGTCTTCTGATAATTCATTTAGATTAAATAAAGAAACTGGTTGTCTTTGAATAAATAAATTTAAACTTTGACCTTCTTCTGCGTAAATATCACTATTTGACCTTAAAATTCCATCAAAAACATAAATTTCTCCTTCATTTTTCGTAAAATAGCTTGAACCTGGTTCAAGAATTTTTATAATATCGTTGTCTACTAATACTTCAAAGGGTTTATTTGTTTGAATAAAAAAACTACCTTTCAGGAGATTCAGACTTCCTGGGCTATATAAAAAACTTGCCTCATGAGCAACTATAGTCACTCCTTTTTCAGGTGAGATAATACTTTTATTTTGAATATTAATAATTTTATTTATAGGTAAGTTTTTTGAGCTTCCTGAGTCTACGTCTAATAAAGATGATTGGGTTCCTAATACACTCCCATTTGCGCTAACTACATTTTGTACAAAATATACCACAAAAATAAAGAAAATTATTGTAGAAAGTATAGATACAGCTACAAATATCTTTTGACTTAGATTATAATCAGACATAATAATTTACTATTTCATATAGTATACTTATCATAATACATTAGTTTCAACATTTAGATATTAATAATTTTTTATGGCGAATATAGACATAAAGCCAAGCACTTCAATGCCTAATCTTTTACATGTTTTACCTGCTTACGCAAATAAAGAGGAAAATGTTATTAATTGCATAATTGAGTTAAATTCTCATACAATAAATAAATACGAACTTGTTACAGAAACAGGACATTTAAAATTAGATCGAGTTGGATATTCTTCACTTTCTTATCCTTTTGCATATGGAGCACTTCCTATGACTTGGGATGAAGACGGTGATCCTTTAGATGTAGAAATAGTAAATGTTACAGAACCTTTAGTTCCAGGTTCTCTTGTTGAAGCTAGAATTATTGGAATAATGACTTTTGAGGATGGTGGTGAGAGAGATGATAAGGTTATCTGTGTTTTAAATGATGATAAAAGAGTTTCTCATATTAATTCTATTTCAGATCTTGGTGAATATTTCGAAACTGAAACCACTTATTATTGGGAACATTACAAAGATTTAAAGAAGCCTGGAAAATGTAAGGTTTTAGGATTCCATGATATTGAAGAAACAAATAAAATTATTGAAGAATGCATAGAAAGATATAATAATGACTACAAACCAAAGTTAAGTTAAATTCATGTCGAAATATCAGAATCTATCTTTTGTTGTTCCAGCTTATAACGAAGAGAAAAACATTAGGACAATTATAGATAAAATTCAGTCTTTAGATTATGGAGTAGAAAAAGAACTTGTTATTGTTAATGATTGGTCAAAAGACAGCACTGCTCAAATACTTAAAGAATTTGAAGGAAAAGAAGGATTTAAAATTTTACATAACGAAAAGAACTTAGGAAAAAGCCAAAGTGTTAGAAGAGGGATTGTTGAAACTACTGGAGATCTTGTTGTTATTCAGGATGCAGATTCTGAATATGATCCAAGCGATTTATTGTCATTTGTTGAGAAATTTCAAAATTCAGATGTTGATTTAATATATGGAAATAGATTCGGAAAAAATAACAAGGTAATTTATATTCAGAATTGGATAGGAAATACAGCCTTGAGCTTTTTTTCTTCTTTGTTTACTGGATTAAGAGCTGGAATTTGGACAAGAGACATGGAAGTTTGTTACAAGATGTCTAAAGGAGATATTTTTAGAGAAATAGGAAAAACAATTGAATCAAAATCAACTTTCGGCCTTGAACCTGAAATGACTTCTAAGTTCTCAAAATATAAGATAAAAGGTAAACACCTTAAATTTTATCAAATTCCTATAAGTTACTATCCAAGAACTTTTAAAGAGGGTAAGAAAATGCATGCATTCAAAGATGGGATGAAGGCATTAATTGAGATAATAAAGTTTAACCTTAGGTAATAGTTGACATCACTATTTTATTAAGGCAAATTAATATAGTAATTTTTCAATTATGGAGGTTCTGTTAGAGACTTACTTAGTAGTGACTGTTGTTATACTTGTGTATTTCTTCCTCTGGTATCTTTTTGCTATTTTAAAAAATAACATTGGTGTTGTAGATATAGCTTGGGGTATTGGCTTTGTTGTCGTAAGCTCTGCTTCAATTCTTTATAACGATAACCTAAATAATGCAACACTACTGCTTTTTAATCTAGTTTTGGTATGGTCTACAAGATTGTCACTTCATATAACTATGAGACAGTGGCATAAGGGTGAAGATAGTAGATATTCTGAATTAAGAAAGCTTTGGAAAACTGATATTTGGTGGAATGTATTTTTTAAAGTTTTTCTTCTGCAAGCAATATCTTTATTAATAATTTCATTCCCAATTGTTGCAGTAAACACTTATGCAGAAAGTCTTGATGACTACTTATTGCCTACTATTGGAATAGGAATATGGATCATAGGATTTAGTATAGAGTTTGTTGCAGATTACCAATTGTTTAAATTTAAGCATCTGGATATTGATGAGAAAAAGAAACTTGGATGGACTGGAAAGGTTATGAAATATGGACTTTGGAAATACTCAAGGCACCCTAACTATTTCGGAGAAATTTTAATGTGGTTTGGATTATTTATTTTTGTAATAAATTATCCAATGGGGTTTCTTTCATTTATAAGCCCTCTATATTTAACTGTAGCGTTATTGTTTATAACTGGAATTCCTAGAATTGAAAAGAAGTATGCAGGAAATGCTTATTATGAACGATATAAAAAATGTACCAGCATGTTAATTCCAATGCCTACAAGAAATATTGAATCAAGTAAAAAGGAAAAGCTGAATTTAAATGTTTAAATTTTTTAGATCTATTACTGGCTCCTTCGGAAAGTTCAATTTTCTAATATTCTTCATAACTTCCTTGATTACTTTTTTCAGTTCAATAAGATCATCTTGGTTTACTTTAAAAGTTCTCTTAACATATTTCCCTTTATCATCTCGTAAATAATCAATTTGCACCTCATCACATATGTATTTTAAAGAATTATATTTATCTTTCGGTTTAAAGTTTGGATCTAATTCACACAAGAGCTTGTAAAAGACTAATTGTCTCCAGTGCCTCCCATCTGAATTTTTTGTATTACCCTTTATCTGATTTTCTGTTTGAGGTTTTGAAGTCTTATAATCAACTATCCTTACAGAGTTTGTATCTTTATCAATAAGTTCAACTTTATCAATTTTCCCGCTTAGTCTTACAGATTCTCCTTCTTCAATATCTAATATTACATTATGGTTTCTAAAATTGTATTCAGCATCTACAGGAATTTTGAAGCTACCTGTTTTAATATAGTATTCATAATAATTTTTTAGAATACTAATTCCTTCTTCTAGGGTTATTTCATACTCCTCATCTCCTTCAAATTCCTTTTTTAGAACTGCTCTATAAGTACTCTCAAGCTCAGCTAAAGAAATTTTCTCAAGATTCTGTTCCTTAATTAATTTAATATTTAATAACTCTAAAGCAGCGTGAATACCAGTACCCATAGCAACATGCTTATTTTTTGCAGAAGGGATACGAATTAAATGCCTTTCCTTAAATTTAAGAGGAGATTCTATGTAATCGTTTAGTGCAGTTGCGCTTAGAGAAAAGTTTTCTATTCTGCTTAATAAGTATTCTTGCTCTTGCTTGCTATAAGATTCTAACTCCGGAATTTGAATTAGTTTCTTTAAATCATTTATATCAGTAGTATGAGTCTCAGGACCAAAAATTGAAAGTTTCTCTTTATTAATCTCTTCAATGAACTGAGTTCTATTAAGTTTTTTTGAATCATCACTTGAATCATAATCACTTTTTGTAAAATATATTTTTCTTTTTGCCCTAGTTACTGCAACAAAAAAAAGTCTTCTTTCATCTTCTAACCTTGATAATTTTTCATCAACAACATCATAAAATTCGTTGTAAATTTCTGGATCTAAAAGTTCAGTTTGTTTTCTTGTATTTCCCCAATTATTTTCTGTAGCATGAATAATAAAAACATGCTCAAATTCAAGGCCTTTAGAACTATGTGCTGTTAATAATTTTATACCATCTTTTTTTTCTGATTTAGTTTTAGATATTGAATAGTTGTTCTCTTTAATTAATTCAATATCATTTAAAAATTCATTTAGTGTTGTGTTTCCATTTATCCTTTCAATTGATTTTGCAAAATCAAAAAAACTTATTAGTGACAATACTTCATCGAAATTGTTTTCTTCAGGAATAAAATTAAACAGATTTATATCTTTAATAATATTTAAAAGTAGATTTGAGATTGTTAGGTTGGCTGAATCTCTATGCCATTTTTGAATATGATTATTAAAACTAAACAAATTTTCATTTTCATTAGATATATTTAATACTTTTTCTACAAAACTAATATCTTCGCTTTTATTTTCATTAACTAATTTATATACATCAACAACAGGGATTTTAAAGAAAGGAAATAACATAGCTCTATAAATATCTTCTGCTACATTTTTTTTATAAAGCTCAATAACTTTTAGAAGATGTATTAAATTATTTACAGAATTACTGTTTAAAATGTTATCTGAGCTTTTATGATCTGTTGGTATATTGTAGGTATTAAGTATTCTATTAAGTTCCAATCCATGTGAATTCTTCCTATATATAACAGCTATATCAGCGGCATTAATTCCATTTTTTAAAAGCTCTTCAATTTTTCTTGCAATAAAAGTATATTCATCTTCTTTTTTTTCAAATTCATGTAGTTCTATATCCTCATTTAGATCTTTGAAATTAGCCTCTAAAGTTTTGTCTAGTTCTTTAATTTTGTTTGAAAGCCTCTGAGTATTATTTTGGATTATTGAAGAAGCAATATCTAATATAATCTGTGTAGATCTGTAGTTTTTAGTAATTGCTATTGTTTTTACATCTTTATATTGAGTATTAAAAGAGAGGATATTTTCTAGATTTGCTCCTTGGAATCTGTAGATTGCTTGATCATCATCACCAACAACAAATATATTGGGAGAATCATCATAACTACATAACCATTTTAATATTTCGTTTTGACCACCATTTGTATCTTGATATTCATCAACTAGAACAAATTGGTATTTTTCAAAAAAATGAGATCTTAAATCGTTATTTTCTTTAAGCTCATCTCCTACAAATAGGATCATATCTTCGTAATCATAAAATCCCTCTTCTGTTAGCTTTGACTGATAAAGTCCATATATATCAACCAGTTCAAAAATGTTTTCAAGCTTTTCTAATCTTTTTTTCCAATCTGCTGTTGGTTTTCCTTGCTTATTTAATTTAGGATTATCTTTGTGTTCTTTAATTAGCTCTTGTACTTTTTTATTTAGTTCTTCGTGATTAATACCTTCTTTTTTTAATGTTTGAATAGCTGAAATTATTAATCCTTCTTTTGCATATTGATTATAAAAGGGTTTTAAATAATCTAGATTCGGTAATTCATCGATAGTTTGTCTTATTATTTTTAACCTAGAAACATCATCTAATTGATTTAAGTTTCTTGAAAAAGAGAAATATTCTGGGAAATCGTTAATAACAGTATTTGCAAAACCATGAAATGTAAATATTCCGACACTGTAAGCAGCTTTTCCAATAAAACTTTTGAGTCTTTCTCTCATTGCATGTGCTCCAGCTTCAGTAAAAGTCAGACAAAGAATATTATTAGCATCAACTCCAATTCCCTTGTCTAATATATTGGCTATTCTTAATGCCAATATCTGTGTTTTACCTGTACCAGGACCTGCAAGAACCATAACTGGTCCATAAATTATTTCAACAGCTTCTCTTTGTTCTTTATTTAGTTTTTCTAAAGCTTCATGTAGGTTTTTCATATTGAGTTATCTACCTCTGATCCTTGAAACATGATATTATTCAGAAGTATCATTAAAAAAAGTATATCACTAATATTAAAAATGAGTAATTTTGAAGAAATCCTAGCCGAAATTAAATCTCAAATTAAAGAAAAAAGTTCAGAAGCTGAATTAACAGAACTTTGGAGAGAATACTTAGGCAAAAGCGGAAAGATTAAAGATTTAATGACTAAAATTTCAGAAATTGATCCTAATGAGAGAAAGGAATACGGACAAAGCGTTAATAAGTTAAGAGAAGAAGCAGATACATTAATAAACAATGCTAAAGCATCTCTTGAAGATAGTAAAAGTACCGATTACCTAAATAAAATACAGGATGAATTAAGTATTGAGAAAGTAAAAGTAGGTCATTTACACCCTTTGACTGAAACAATTAATGAAATAAATGAAATCTTTAAAAGACTAGGATATAGCGTTTATGATGGCTTAGAGCTTGAAACTGATGAATATCTTTTTCAAAGATGTAATCTTCCACTAAATCACCCAGCAAGAGATCTACAGGATTCTATTTTCTTTGAGGAACCTAATATTTTATTAAGAACACAAACTTCTTCTGTTGAAGCTCATGCACTTGAAGATCTTGAACCACCTTTTAAAATAGTCGTGCCAGGAAGAGTTTATAGAAATGAAAAGGTCAATAAAAGTAATCACTTTCTGTTCCATCAGTATCAGTTAGTTTGTGTTCAGGAAAAAGTAAGCATGGCTGAATTATTCGCTACAATTACAAATATGTTTAAATCCTTTTATGGAGAAGATGTACAGATTAGATTTAGAAATAAATATTATCCAGAAGTTGAACCTGGAGCTGGGGCTGATATGCTTTGTCCATTTTGTAAAGGAGGAGGTTGCGTTGTATGTAAAAAACGAGGTTGGCTAGAAATGGCAGGATGTGGAATTATCCATCCAAATATGATGAAAATGGCAGGGTTAGATACAGATAAGTGGCAAGGATTTGCATTTGGATTTGGATTAGACAGATTAGCAATGACAAAACACAAGATTAGCGATATTAGAACTCTTTTAGGAGGGAATTTAGCTTATAAACCTCATTTATCAGTTGTTTAAGGTTAGTTTTACTAGTTCATGCAAATTAGCTGTGTTTAAATCTCTAATATTTTCGTTTTTTGCTATAAAAACGTACATTTTTGGCTCAAAATCATTAGAATGTTCAAGAAACCATTGCTTTATAAGTCGTCTGATCTTATTTCGAATTACTGCTTTTTTAGAGACTTTTTTTGAAATTATGACTGCTATTTTAGATAAAGATTCACTTTTTAGGAGTTTTAAATCAAAAAGATCGTTTCTAAATCTTTTACCATTTTCCATTGCATTTGAAATCTCTGTTTTAGTAAGTCTATTTTCCTTTGAAACCATAGATTATTATACTATCTAGAATAAAAAAGGGATAAAATTTCATTTTTTTGGTAAAATTTAAGGAATTTGTCCATTTACGTAAGTTTTCGATTCCGAGAATTTTAGTAAATGGATAAGCGCAAAAGCGCAAATAACAATATTTATTATATATATTCTGATGATTCAGATAGGATTTCATGGTGCAGCTAAGACTGTTACCGGATCAAACTTTCTAGTTAAAACTGAGAAAGGTAACTTTATTGTAGATTGTGGTATGTTTCAAGGACCTGATGTAGAGCATAGGAATCTTGAACCTTACGCATATAACCCTGCAGAAGTTGATTTTGTTTTACTAACTCATGCTCATATTGATCATAGTGGAATGCTTCCAAAACTTTTTAAAAATGGTTTTAGAGGAAAGATTTACGCTACAAATCATACAATTCAAATAGCTACACTTCTTTTAATGGATTCAGCAAAAATCCAGGAAAATAACTTTAAATTAGGTGAACCTTTCGGTAAATACACAAACAAAGTTGAATATGTTTACAACACTTATGATGCTGAAGAAACTACTCACATGTTTGAAAGTGTTCACTTTCTAGATGAAATTGAGCCTGTTCCAGGTATTAAAGTTAAATTTATAAGAGCTGGTCATATTTTAGGTGCTGCAAGTATAGAGGTTGACATTGAAGATAGCGCTGGAAATAAAAAAATTATGTTCTCTGGAGACATTGGAAGACTTCAAAGTCCAATTATTGATACTTTCGATACTGAATATAGATCTGAACCTGACTATGTTTTAATTGAATCACTATACGGAAGTGAAGTTCACCCAAATAGAAATGATAATGTTGAAGACATGCTTAGTGTTATTAATGAAACATTGGCTAGGGGAGGAAATGTGTTCATTCCAACTTTCTCTGTACAAAGAACTCAAGAGGTTCTTCATGACTTTAAGAGAGCGCAGGAAGAAGATAAATTAGCAAAAGACCAGCCTGTATGGTTAGATAGTCCTTTAGCTCAGAAAGTATCTTATATTTACTTAACTGCGCTAACAGGTAAAGACGAAAGTTTATTTACTTTTGATAGTTTAAGATTTGTTAAAAGAAGTAAACAATCTAGTGGACTTACAAAGAAAAAAGGACAAATTATCTTAGCTGGAAGTGGAATGGCTGATGGAGGACGAATTCTTAGCCATTTAACAGAAGGACTTTCAAATCCTAAAAATTCAGTTTTATTTGTAGGTTATCAAGCTGAAGGAACTATTGGACGTCAACTTAAGGATGGGGCGAAATCAGTAACTATTGGAAAAACTAAAGTAAATGTTAACGCTAATATAGTAGCTTACGAAGGATTCTCAGCTCATGGAGATAAAGAAGATTACAAAGCTTGGATTGAAAGATTTAGAACTGATAAACTAAAGAAAGTATTCCTTATCCATGCAGAAGAAGATAGATCAGAGGCATTCGATAAAGAACTTGATTCAATAGGAATTATGAATAGTCATATTCCAGATTGGAAAGAAGAAGTAACTCTAGATTAAGGTTATTAGTATAATTGTGAACCTGCTTGTTTTTGTATGGTTTCGAGTTCTAGATTCAGAATTACAATGATTGTTTATGTCAAAAGTACCTAAAGAAGAAATATTAAAAATAGCTCATCTTGCAAAGTTAGATTTAACTTCTGATGAGCTTGAAAAATATTCAAAAGAATTCAATGATATTCTGGACTATGTCTCAGAGGTCGTTAATTGCGATGTTACAGATATTCCAGACGAACATAATCTTTCAAACTATAAATCAACAGTTTTAGAAGAAGATAAGCCTGTTGAATATGGATTAAGTAGAGAAGAGTACTTAAAAAATGCTACTGAAGGTAGAAGTAAAAATGGTTATATCGTGACAAGTAAGATTATTGATAAAGGTGATTAGAGGGCTATTTTTTCTAGCTTCTTATATAAAACGGGTTTTCCTGTTCTAATTATTGATTCAACTAAAAATGCTTCTGAAGCTACAAAAGCATCTTTTGGATAGTTTTTTAAGCTTAGAGTATGATTCTGCACTGCTTTACCTACACTTCTTGAAGCAGAATCTTTTAATCTTGCTAGAGTTATATGAAAAGTACTTGAAAATCTCCCTTTTACTCTTATTGTATCTTTTAGTTTTAAATTTTTAATTTCTTCATGAAAATGATCAGCAGCATCAGCTAAAGAATCTGTAGTTTCTACTTGAGCCATTAATACCCTTGGAAATGAATCATATTTAAATCCAAACTTTAAAGAATTAATTTTTATATCAACTAGCCCAGTTGTCTTTTGAGTACTTAGAAGTTGACCCTTTATAATCTCATAACTATCCTCAGAAACATTGCCACCTATATATTTTAAGGTTAAATGCATCTGATCTACAGGAGCAAACTTAAGATTTCTCTTCTGTCCAGAATAAAGCCTCAGGTAGTCTCTAAAGGTGTCTAAAACTTCTTTTGGGGGGAATATACCTACAAATAATCTCATACTAGTTTCATTTGGTCAGCTTTATTATTTTTAGGTCTGTTCCACATTTTGGCATTTTCTAACCAGAATACTCTTCTACTAAATTCTTGTTCATCTCCCATAGACTGAATAACAGAGTCTGCAGTTCTTGCCTTTGCTGAAACATTATCAATATATGTTAAGAGTATAGCTTCTGGAGTTGCTGGAAGAACAGGAGAACCATATTCATGAGTTCCATGATGTGAAAGTATTAGGTGTAATACATGATCTAAAATATCAGAATCTAACTTTTCTTTTTCTGCAATTTCTTCGAATAATCTCGCTCCTAAATAAATGTGCCCATGCAATTGTCCTCTTCTAGTGTAAGGAACAGAAATATTTTTCCCGTCCAACTCATAAACTTTTCCAATATCATGCAATATAATACCTGCTTTAAGAATATCAAAGTCAACATTTGGATAAAACTTTTCTAAACCATTAGCAATTGTTAGCATTTCTAGGATATGCTGAAGTAAACCTGACCTAAAAGCATGATGAACTGTATTAGCTGCTGGCCAGTATTTTATATTATTTTTTACTCCACCAACTTCTAAAATTTGGTTTATTACTTTCTTTAAATCTTTATTTGTTATGGAATCAACTTCGACCTTCAAATCTTTAAACATATCTTCAGGATCAAACATGCTTGATTCTACAAAATCATCAAGTGAGGTTTCGTCAATCGCCTTACAATCTAAAATCACAATTTGAGGAGCTCCTTTATACTCGTCTACTTTACCGGTAACTGCTATTACACTTCCTTCTTTAATTATTCCCTTCTCAATATTTTCAATAGCATCAGACCAAATTTTAGCCGACACTTTTCCTGTCTTATCTCCAATTAATAAGGTGTAATATGGTTTTCCATTTCTATCCTCACCCTTTGAAGCTTCAAAAATTGCGAATGTTTCATTCTCAAAAAGTTGTCTTGGGGTTAAATCTTTTACGTAAATAGTCTTCATAAACAAGTAATAATCCTCTAATTATAGCCTAAAAAGAGTAATTAATTTAGTAAATCAGAATATTGTGAGAAGTAGTGTATCCAGATAAATAATACTACAAGAACTTGAATAGCTATTTTTAGGATTAGAATTATAACTTTCTCGCCTCTTAAAAGCAGTATGTTTCCTATAATCTTAATAGCATTTAATGTAATAGAAATAATTGTAACAATAAGTAAAGCAATTCCTATTGCTAGTAACGCACCTTCTTCACCTAAAAATGTATCTTTTAGAATAAGAAAAGCTATATAAGGAATTGCAACTGATCTTAAAACTACCCAGAATAATGCTTCAATCATTTTTTCTTTTTAATATCTCCAAGAGCATTCTTTTCAAATGAACTTTTTGAAGTTGGAATTGAGATTCCACCTAGTCCACTTACAGCTAATTTACCAATGTTTAGTTTATATACAACTATTCCTGTAACAACTAATAGTGAGCCAAATATTACGTAAAGAGATGGATCACTAAATACAGCAGTTTCTGGAACCTTCTTTTGAGGTACTTTAATTGTACATGATACTGGTGTGTTTACTTCATGGGTAGAAACATTGTTTTCGTGTCTTACTGTAGCCTCATTATCTACACCTCTTTGTGTAAATGAAGGTACTAATGCAGCAGGAATTGTTAAATCGTAAGTAAATGTTTTTGATTGTCCAGAAGTATAAGTTCTGTCTGTTGCACTTCCAACCCAAGTAATAACTCCTGAAGAATATGTCCCATAAGTTGGATTTATGTTTGATGGAATGATTCCTGCAGAAACAACATCTGAGTCAAGTGTATCAGTAACTTCTGTTATAGTACCTTCAACAGGTCCAGTGTTTGTCACTCTAATTGTATAGTTAATTCTTGCATCTCCATTTGAAAGACAAACTTCTGCTGATGATTTTACAATAGTAAATACTGTTGATTGTGTTGTTGTTGAAGAAACAGTAATTGTTTCCTGACAAGCGGCTGTAGAGATTGCTGTACTGTCTGTCCCTTGTAATAGAACTCTTACATCATAAGTTCCATCAGCAACAGCATTTCCATTTGTTTCAGCAGCTTCCCATAAGAATTTATATGTTTTAGTATTTCCGGTATCATTTGCTGCAGGAACTGCGAATGGTCTTACTAATGCACTAGTTGTATTATTTGCATCTCTACCAACAGCTCCACCAGCTGGACCTACTCTAAGTACAATTGAAGGGAAAGGATTACCAGTTCCAGATTGACTATATGTTAATGTATATTCTACAACATTGCCTTCTCCAGATCGTAATGGATCAGGTCCATTCTCTTCAAGTGAAATACATGCAGAAATTGTTTGGGTACAATTTGTATCACAATTTTCAGATCCTGGGGAATTATAATCACACTCCTCAGGACCATTTACAACTCCATCTCCACAATAATTACATACACCAGCAGGAGTTGGAGGTTGAGTAGCAATTCCTCTACATTCAGGTACTAATATATTAGTTGTACAATCTCTGAAGTTACTTGAACCAGCAGTTGCTCTTTCACAAGTTTCACCAGCCTGACAGATTGAATCTCCACAATAAGGTGTTGAGTCTATAGAACAAATACAATCTGCATCATTTAAACAACTTGGATTTTGACAAGTACCGTTAACACAGCTTGTACCGTCAGCACAATTATTTTGGTTACATGTTTGATTACAAATAGGAAGAGTAGTGTTACAACTACAGTCCGCATCATTTGGGCAATCAGGATTTCTGCATACACCATTAATACAACTAGTTCCATCTGAACATGGGTTAGATGTTGAACATGATTGACTACAAATTGGCTGGTTACCCCCAGTTATTGGAGGTTCTGGATTATCAGTAGCACCACATGAGTCTCCACCAATATCTTCAAAACAAGTTACTGAACCTCCTGAATATATTCCTCCTACGCCTACTCCTGATTGGTGAGGGCAGAAGCAATTTTGAGTCCCATTACATCCAACAAAACCTCCTCTTGAAGATTCTCCAGCACTAAGTCTAGTTACTCCTACACAAGAGCCTCCAGGACTAACATTTCCACTTTGCACCTGATAAGCGCAAGCGTCAGCTACAGTACAAGTTGAACCTGAAATACTTCCATTATTACAAATTTTTCCTGAACCTAGAGCACAACCAAAATCAGGTCCACAATAATAACGTCCACTTACGCAAGATACATTAGGATCTGAATCGTCTACCTCTTGTCTACATCTATTTGAAGCACAAATATAACCAGCAGCACATTCAGAATTACTAGTACAATCATTATTAGTTCCAGGAGTTATACATGTTTTTGTTGTTGGGCTACAAATTTGTCCATTAGTACAATCTGAATCGAATGAACATCCGCTAGTTCCAGTTCCCTGTGCAAGACAAAGTCCACCTTCACAAATTCTACTAATACATTCATCTGCGGTCCCACAATTAGCTCCGTTAGCTTTTGCAGCTCTACATGTTCCGCTCTCGCAATACTGACCTACATTACAATCTGATCTCCTTGTACATGTTTTTGCACAAAGACCATCTACACAGTCTCCATTTAAACATTGATTGCTAGCTGAGCATGAACCATTTTCACCTTTTTTAGATAAACATTTTCTAAAATTTAAATCACAATATTGAGTGCTGCCGCACTGTCCATCAGACACACATTGCTGATCACCATTTGAAGTACAATCTGCAGGACAGTTGTTAACATTTTCCCCTGCATTACATGTTCCATTTCCACATTCACTATTACAATCTGTTGGGCAACTTTGATTAGTCTCACCCTGTTCACAACTACCATTACCACAAACAGAACCTTGAACAGGAGCTACTTTACATGAACATTTAATTCCAACAACTCCATTTACAGTTTCATTACCGTTATTTATGCAGGTTCCATACTGACCTCCTTTACTACATGATTCTCCCACTGAATTACATCCATCATTCACATGCACACATCCTGAACCATTTGAAGGTACACATGCACAAAGTGTTCCTGTTGTTCTTGTACATATACATGTACCGCCTGAATAAGCTACAACTTGTCCTACAGTTCCGCAAGCACCTGCGTTTCCAGCTCCACTACAAGTATTACCACCACCGCCTTGGTGACCAGCACAAGCTTGTGCTTCTCGAGCTCCACATGAACCAAAACCAGCTGGAGTACATGGATCTGAGCCAAAAGTAGTTCCGTCAGGACATGTTATAGGTCCACAAGGAAAATCAGCAGGATTTGCACAACTACTAACACCAGCATCAAAAGGAAGCTTTCCACCTCCTTGTACAAAAAGGAAAGAGAGAATTCCTCCAACAAATAAAACAAGTATTCCAAGTAGTAAAAGAATTTTATTATTCATTATATTGACTCTAATTTAGTAACATATTCTACAGTTTCAACAGTTTCATTTAATTCACTAGATATTCTAGAACTAAATGCTTTATTATCTTCTATTAAAGTTGAACAATCTAACTCACCCACGTTGTATTCTAATCTTGCATACTCAAATTCATTATCTAATTGAAAGAAATGAGTTACACATTTGTCATTTTCAATTCCAAAAAAATAGTCAGTATTAGAAAATGTTCCTTCATCTAGAACTTGATCAAAAACATTTATTCTTGAGTAAAGTTCTTCTCTTGACTCTGCAATAAATGAGTCATAGTCATAAGAATAAACTAAGAAATTTAATCGATTATCATTTTGTAAAACATATGAACATGAAGTTGGAAGATATTCATAGGCACCGAAATCCTCTAAATTATTCTCAATACTTGAGAAAGAAAACACAGTCGAATTATCAAATGTCTGATTAGTAAAAAAATTACTATTTAGAAATTCATCACAGTCTTTCCCTCCGAAGAAAACAGTTATGTTCTCGTATAAATCTCTAGTTGCATAATCTCCAAATCCAGAAACTCCTACATCTGGAGTTCGTTCGGAATTTAAAGTTAGAGCTACGTAAGTTGAGATAGCTGCTAAAGCAAGCGTTAGAACTAAAAGAACTGCAATTGTAAGTTTTTTACCTCTTGACACTACTTAAAATAAAATTCCAATGTTATTAATTACTGTATATACCAAGATATACGAGATAATAAACAGTGTCAATAAACTTAGTGTCTTAATAATTTTTGTAAATCTCCTTTGCTTTATTGATGACTCGATTTCAGGAGTATAAATAAATTTATTTTTATACTTATTTTCTAAAATTAATGAAAGAACTACCCACCATGAAAGAATCACAAATAATGAGGGATAAGCGAATAGTGAGAAAATTGGAACAAATATTATTACTGTTGTTAAACATACTTTTACAAAGAATTGTAAAAGAGTTTTTGATTCTTTAATTAATAATTTAATACTTTCTATAAATGCAAAAATATAAAGAACTAGATATCCAATAACCCCTAATATTCCATTTGCAATTATTATAGAAGCACCTAGTGGAAAGTTCACAGTTGTTAGCCCAGCTCCTGTTCCAGTTATTAGAGTAATAAGATCATCGTTTATTCTTGAAAATGCTGTTTCATAACTTATTAGAACTCCATTAAAGACTTCAGTTCTAATACCATTTCCAATTAAAAATAAAGCTAACAAAAGAATCGTTATAGGTAAGATTATTAAAGAAGGAAGAATCAATATTTTCAAAACCTTTTGAAAAACTTCAGAATTAATAAATTTAAACTTTCTTATTGATTCAAAAATTGATATTAAATCTTTTCTATAATTTGATAAATAGTTAGATAAATGATCAAATCCAAAAGAAAATACAAAATATGAAATTATTAATGAAGTAATAACCAATGATGTTAGAAATATAGTGTAAGCATCTTCAAACCAAGGAAATCTTACAATATTATAAATAGACAAACCAATACCAGCTCCAAGCAATAGCTTTAAGAACTTCCCAGTAGTAACTGCAAAAGCTGCAAATAATATTGGAATTCCAACAAGATATACAAGTAAATCTAAACTTAATCTTTCATCCACTAATCCTATTAACCCAAAAATAATTAAACCAATTCCAAAGGACGTAAGCAGTTTTTTTCCTTTACCATATTGAAATCTATGAAGGCTAATATAATAATAAATCCCCATTAGAATAATAATTGTTAGACCAGCTAATCCTTTTATTGCAATCTCAGACACGTCCCCAAAAGTATTTTCTGACGACTCATAATCAGTAAAAACTAAAAATGCTGAAGATGCTGTTACTAAAAGTCCGAAAATTAGGATTGCAAATGATCCTTTAGGATCTATAACTCTTTCTCTCGATACAATAAATACTTCAATTATGTAAAAAGATGAAACAACCAATAATCCTAAGGTCAGGTATATCAAAAGTGAACTCTCTAAACCTACTCGGGAGACCTGATCATAAAAATACATTGAAACAGGAATTAAACTTAGAAAGAGTAAGAAAATACTGCTTCGTAAAGAAGTCGCAATTTCTAACAGTCTTTGCTTGAAATTTAAATTATTTCCTATTCCCGGCACTGTAAATTTGAAGACTCTATCTGTAAACTGAAATCGTAGGCTATATTTTTTCATCTATAGAAGACATTAAAATTTAATGAGGCTATAATTATTAAAATTTTTAGAGATTAACATGAGATATGGAAAATAGTAAACATGTTTTAAGATACGCCAGATACTCTTTTTTTTCAATAGCTATTTTATTAGGAACCTTTCTAAGTGTGGAAGAGTTTACAATTGCACAAAATCTAAGAAACTTTTTAATATTCTTTATATCTTCAGTTTTTATATTTTTGATTGAGATTTTTTTGCTTTACGGTGATTTATTAAAATTTAACAATTTATCTCTTCCTAAAGATAATAAAACAATTAGAAAAACTTTCCTATTTAACGTTATTTTTATTCCAGTTGTAAACCTAGTTATTTTAATGATTTATGGTTTAAGCGGTGGATCTGGGTTTTCTTATTTTCTTTCTTCAATCATTTTATTTTTAGGATTTGTTGGTTTATTTAAGTATGTTGATTCAAACCATGAAGAAGAAATGAGGGTTAAATCATATGAAGGTGTTGGAATTGATTCACATAAATTAATTTTAGTTTATCTCCTTTCCATTTCTGTTCACAAGATCTTTTCTGAAACTTTGAACATATATCTTTCTTTCGTTGTCTTTATCTTGTTTTTCTTTATTCTTTTCTTTTTACTAATAACTCTTAACTATTATAAGAGGAATTCAAAAGATGTAATTTTCTTTAATTCATCATCAATAGCATACATAAGCTCGATAGTGCTTTTAATTTTAAATTTAGGTTTTAAAGATGTCCCCAGCTCTTTTATAGGTCTTCATGTTGTTCTGACTTTTTACTCACTTTTAGCTTTAACAGAGATCTATTTTGATACAAAAAAGCTTGAAACCTCAATTTTAGGAAAGTATCTTAGTATGGTATTATTAGCAACAGCAATTCTATTCTTAATAAAGTGATCGGAGGTCGTCTAAAGGTAGGACTTTGGTTTCTGGAACCAACTATCGGGGTTCGAATCCCTGCCTCCGAATATTTACTTAAAGTTAAACAACTCAAAAACAATATCACTATCTTTAACTCCTTTCTTTCTTAATTGTTTATAAAGAGCATCTCTCATTGGTTTTGGTCCACAAATAAGAAATACTGTATCTTCGATTCCACCTACCCATTTCTCTATTTGATCTGCATTTAAAAAACCTTGATCATCTGAAATATGAAGTATTGTTCTTAAATTTTCATTCATACTATCATATGATTTAACTTCATCTATAAATACTGCTTGGTTTCTAGTATTATCGGAGTATATTAAATAAATATCTTCACAATTTTTACAATATTTTTGATCTTTTGCCATACTAAGAAAAGGAGTCACACCTATACCTCCCCCAATCCAAATTTGCTTCTTTGACTTTCTCAAATTATCAGTATGAAAATGACCGTATGGTCCTGCTACTTTTACCTTATCTTCGACTTCTAAAAGATCTAGCTTATTAGTCCAATCTCCCAATTTCTTAATGGAAAATTTTAACATTGAATTCGAAGGTTCAGATGAAATTGTGAATGGATGTGATTCCATTGAAATTTTTGAACCTAAAAATTGCAAAAATGCAAATTGTCCAGCTTTGAATTTCAAACTTTTATCAACAGGTCTTAAAAATATTTCAAATAATTCTTCAGTTTTATCTATTTTCTCAACCGTATAAATTAAAACTGGTCCTATATGATCATAAAGAAAAAGTTTATAAACATAAGAAAATATTCCAATTAAAATCCATGTAGAAGTCCACATTTCTAAAGGAATATATTCATATGATTTCCCAGCTAAGACAATATGAGCTGATATTATCAATAATGGAATACCAATAAATCCATGAACTATTTTCCAAACTGTATATGAAACTTTTCTGTTACTCGCAAAAAATAATACTGCAAGAAAAAACCAGAATCCTGCGATTCCTAAATTTAATGCAAGTGCATTTGATTCATAAGGAATAAAATAACTTCTAAATATTTCATTAAACTCAATATTTTGAATACTTAGAAAAACTGGATGAGCTAATAGAAGAACAAAAGCTGTTAAGCCAGTATAAATATGAACTCTATATAGTTTATCTAATCCACCTAAAATATTTTCAATGAACCGGAATCTAGTAGAAAGTAAATAGTTTAATCCTAAAAAATTAATAGCCAGTACTCCTGTTATTTGACCAATATATCTAAAGATCTGAGAAGAATTAAGTTCAATACTATAGAAGTTTTTTTCTAAAAACCACAAGACGACAGTTATTATAAATATATAAAAATAGATAATAAGAACCCTGTTCCATATTGCTTGCCTAGAAGTTTTCAAGAAATTTATTTAATATGCTCCAATATATGGTACATAAGGTCGAGGATTTATTGCAACACCTTTATACCAAAGTATTAAATGTAAGTGAGTTCCTGTACTGTTTCCTGTCGATCCCATATGCATAATTGGCTGATTTTGATCAACAACATCTCCAGCTTTTATATAATACTCGCCATTTCCATGGAAATATTCAGTTTTAATACCTCCACCGTGATTAATTCTAACCATATATCCCTGTCCTTCACTTGCCCAACCAGCATATTCAACTAGACCATCCGCAATAGCTACAATAGGACATCCTCCCCCCTTAGCCAAATCAACTCCGTTATGGTAAGAAATGAAACCTCGAGAGAAAGAGTATCCTGAGCATTCTGGGTGTGCTAAAGGATCAATAAACGCTCCAATAAGCTGATCTAAATCTACATCCTCAACACTTAATAAGGCTGTATTACCGTCGGGAATAAACAACAATTGCCCTACTTCTAGCTTATAAGGAGGAGTAATTGCATTAAATTCAATGATGTTAAATCTATTAGCCTCCTGATTTCCTTCACCAGCATATCTTTCAACAATTGAATCTATATCTTCACCCATTCTAACCTCATGAACAATACCGTTAATATCAGGTATTCGTAGAATCCATCCAGCTTCAATTTGCTCTCCTAAGAAAAGAGAAGGATAGGTTTTTGCATTTGCTGATTGAATCGTTTTTCTTGTAACATTATATTTTTTCTCTATGTCTTCTAGTATCTCGTTATCTGCAACAGTATGTTCTGTCCAGTTAACAGTTAAAACGTTATCTGAAGAAGATAATAAAACAGTATCGATAGAACCACCTTGTTGTAATAAATCATCAGTACCTAATATATTTGCACCTACTAGAAGTGAACTTTTTTCTGATTCTGTCAAGCTAGAAACTCTAATAAGCACACCTGTTAGTGTTATTAATACTGTAAATAAAATCATGAAAGAGTGTGATATATTTTTGTAGAAGTTGCTTCTACCCCAGAAAAGCCTACTAACAAGCTTATCTTTGATATATGAATAGTTAAGACCTTTTCTAGAATTATTTCTAGGTCTTTTCTTAAAAGCGTATACAGATCTTTTCTTGTAATCTGTCGGCATTACTT